>CAZMDT010000025.1:10079-18376 GCA_964564965.1 uncultured Planctomycetaceae bacterium
TTCCCCGACGAAGGCCGGCGACCCCCAGGCCGAGGCCACCCGGCAGCTCGAAGAGGCCCGCAAGGCGCTGTCGGAGGCGGTCGCGAAGGCGTCGGCCTCCACGCCGGCGGGCAAGCTCGCGGGCGAGCAGCAGGGCCTCGGGCAGAAGACGCGCGACCTCGGCAAGCAGATCGGCGAGGCGGTCAGGCCGACGGGAATGGCCTCGAAGGCCGACGACCTGTCGCGGGCGGCGGGGGAGATGGACCAGGCCGCCGGGCAGCTTTCCGGCCAGAACCCCGCCGGCGCCATGCCGCACCAGAAACAGGCCATCGAGGAGCTGAAGCGCAAGCGCGACGAGCTCACCGAGCTGCACCGCAAGATGCGCCAGGAGCTGTTCAAGCCGACGGGCCAGCAGGCGAAGGAGCAGTCCGGCCTGGCGGACAAGACGCAGCAGACGGCCGAGGAGATGAAGGGTTCGCAGGGGTCGCCCTCGGCGCCGGGGCAGTCATCGGTGGGGCAGGCGTCGCAATCGATGAGCAAGGCGAGCGGGCAGCTCGACAAGTCCGACACGAGCGGCGCCAACGCCAGCCAGAAGCAGGCGATCAGCGACCTCGAGCGGGCGGCCCGGGAGCTTCAGGAGGCCATCGACCGCGAGCGCGAGATGATGCAGGCCGAGGCGCTCGCCAAGATCGACGAGATGCTGGAGCTGATCCTCGCCCGACAGAAGGCCATCGACCGCGACACGACGAAGGTCTACACGCGGCGCGGCGGGGAGGGCTACGCCCGGCAGGACCAGATCAAGCTGGCGGAGCTGTCAGCCGGCCAGGGCAAGCTCGACGGCGAGACCCAGAAGGTCGTCGAGATGCTCGACAAGGAGGGCACGACGGTGGTGTTCCCGTCCGTATTGAGGGAGGTGCGTGAGGACATGCAGACGGTCCGGACGCGCCTCGGCGAGCAGAAGGCCGACGAGCTGACGCAGAGCATCCAGACCGAGATCGAGCGGAACCTCCAGGAGATGATCGACGCGCTGAAGAAGGAGCTGAGCAAGCGCCGGCGCGAGGGCGGCGGGGGCGGCATGCCGGGCGGCGGCATGGCCGGCGGGAAGCAGCCGCTCGTGCCGCCCGCCGCGGAACTCAAGCTCCTGCGGGCGCTCCAGATTCAGATCAATCGGCGCACCGTCGTGCTGGCTGACCAGAAGGCCAAGCAGGCGATGCCCGAGCCCGACGTGAAGGCGCAGCACAAGAAGCTTGCCGAGCGCGAGAAACGCGTCGAGACCATGACCCGGCAGATCGCCAAGCGAATGCAGATGGGCGCCCCGGGCGGCCCGGGCAGATGACAGGGAACATGACCATGCAGACGCATAGATTCGCGACGACGTTCGCCGTGCTGGCCGCCGTGGGGCTGCTGGCGGCGTGGGCGGCCGGGCCGGCCCCGGCCCGGGGCGACGAGGAGCCCGCCGGGGCCGTGGGCGCGGAGGCCGTGCCCCCCGCCCCGGGAGAGGCCGAGGCCTACGACCTCGAGGACGCCATCAAGAGCCTCTCGCCGGAGGAGCTGAACGAGGTCCTGTCGCGTGCGCTGGCGGCCCGGCTGGCGTACGAGCGGGACAGCGTGGCGGCGGAGATTCGCACCGACGTGCTCTACGAGCCGGACGCCCGGGACGCGGCGATCAAGCTGCTGACGGACGCCCCGGCGAACACGCAGGAGGACAACATCGAGCGGATCTGCCGGGCGTTCGCGCGGGTGGACGAGGACTTCGCCTCGGCGTACAAGCCGTTCAAGGCGGGCCAGTACGCCGAGGCGCTCAAGAAGACCGCCGCCACGCTGGACGTCCGCGAGTCCACGTACCTCAGCGCCGCCCTGCACTACATCCAGGCCGAGGCGCTGATCGCCTCCGACCGCCACTACGACGCCATCGAGACCTACGGCATGATCCTCAAGTCGATGCCCGACCGCGTCAGCTTCGCCTCGACCGCCGCGCTGCGATCCGCCGAGGCCTACGAGGCCATGAACCGCCTCTACTACGCCGCCGAGCTCTACGCGTACTGCCTCCAGAACTACGGCCTGACGATGTCGGACGAGCAGCTCGACAAGGTGGTGAAGCGGCTGGAATACCTCCAGGGCATCTACAAGGACCCGATCGGCTCGGTGGCGAAGCGCATGGGCGAGGTGAAGACCCGGCTGGAGAGCATCGACAGCGGCAAGCAGACGCAGGAGAAGCAGAAGGAGATCGTGGCGCTGCTGGAGGACCTCATCAAGACGGCGGAGGAGATGCAGCAGCAGTCGCAGAGCAGCCAGAACCAGCAGTCCGGCCAGCAGTCCGGCCAGCAGAAGGGCCAGCAGCCGGGCCAGCAGCAGGGCGACGCGCAGGCCCGCGCGACGGGCAACCGGGCACAGGGCCGCCCGACCAACCCGGCCGAACGCAGCTTCCTGCCGGTCGGCCCGGTCCGCCGCCCGGGCGACCTGGGCCCCCTGACCCCCAGCACCGGTGCCGACGACTGGGCCAAGCTGCCCCCCGAGAAGCGCCGCGAGATCGAGGAGGCCCTCAGGAAGCTGTTCCCGCGCACGTACCAGCAGTTGCTGCGCGACTATCGAATCCACCTGTCGCAGTCGCGCCCGGGCGGCACGCCTTGAGGCGGCGGGCACCGCGCCCGGCAAGGGACCCAAAAATGACGAGGCATCGCGCGACCGTATTGGCGGCATGGCTGGCGCTGCTCGCCACCGGTGCCGCGGCGCGCGCGGAGCACGTCGAGCTGCTCGATGCCACCCGATTCAACGGCCGCGAGGTCACCGTCTCCGACGACTCCGTCACCATCCGCCTCGACGGCCGGACGAAGAGCGTCCCCCTCCGCGACGTGGCGGAGGTCCGCCTGGCGGCGTCCGCCGACCTGATGGCGCAGCCGGGGCAGGGCGTTCTGGCCACGGCCGACGGCGACCTGCTGGCGGCCACCGGGCTGACGCTGGAGAAGGGCGTGCTCGCCTTCCGTTCCAGCCTTCTGGGCCCGGTGAAGCTGCCGCTCAGCGCGGCGCGTGCGCTGTACGAGCCGCGAGGGGAGATGGCGCCGGGCGAGGTCGACCGCCGCTGCCGCGAGATGGGCCTCGCCGAGGAGCCCGGCGACGTGCTCGTGCTGGCGAAGAAGGGCTCCGACTGGCTGGAGGTGCCCGGCGTGCTGAAGGACCTCGGCCCGCGCGAAATCACCTTCGAGTGGCGCGGGCGAACGGGCACCTTCAAGCGCGACGAGGTGCCCGCCGTTCGCTTCGCGGAGGTGGCGCGGAAGGCGCCCGGGCGCGCCGCCACCGTCGTCGGCCGCGACGGGTCCGCCATCGGCGTCGCCTCCCTCGCCCTCGATGCCGATGCCGCCGCCGTCACCATCCCCGGCGTCGGCAAGCGGCGCATCCCGCGCGACCGCATCGCGCTGATTCGCTTCGCCTCGGGGCGTGTGGTGAAGCTGTCGTCCCTGAAGCCCGCCGCCGTGGCCGAGCACGGCGTGTTCGCGACGTTCCCCCACCGGCTCAACGAGTCGGCGGGGGGCGGGCCGATCCGCCTGGGCGGAAGGACCTATGAGGACGGGCTCGGGCTGCACAGCTTCTGCGAGCTGACGTATGAGCTGGACGGGGCTTACGGCACATTCGTCGCCGTGGCAGGCATCGACGACGCCGTCCGCCCGCGCGGCGAGGCGCTGCTGACGTTCCTCGCCGACGGCAAGGCGCTGGCGGGCCCGCTTCTGCTGACCGGCCGGCCCGACCGGCAGCGGAAGGGCATTCCGCAGACGCCGGTCCGCCTCGACGTCTCGGGCGTCAAGCGGCTCACCATCCGCGTTGACTTCGGGCCGAATGGCCTCGACGTTGGCGACCACGTCGACCTCGCCGCCGCCCGGCTGATCAGGTAGGTTTCGTCACGGCGCTCAATACTGCTCGACCAGCTCACGCGCGATCCGCGTCCACTCGGTGAACCGTTCCGGGCGATGCTCGCACGTGTGAGTGTCCTTCAGGACCATCTCGATGACGCAGCCGCGCGTCACCGCCAGCGTGTGCCGGATGTACCGGCGGATCATGTCCGGCCTGAACTCGCCGACGAGGTGCGCCGGGTGCGGCTTCCACGAGAAGATGCAATGCCCGCCGAGCTTCTCCGCGCACGCGTCGACGTCGGCCCACGGCGAGATGGATATCCGCCGGATGTGCGGGATGCCAAGGACGTCGTCGAGCTTGCGCGTCAGGTCCTCGCAGCAGCCGTAGCCCGTCAGTCCGAACGGCGCCAGCAGGCGCTTCTCGTACTGAAGCGAGAACTCCTCGTGCATCTCGGGGGAGACCTGCGCCAGCTCCTGTGCCTCGGCCGACGCCCACATGTCGCGGGGGCGCACATGCTCGCCGTCGAAGTCCGGCTGAGGCAGCTCGTCGCTCCAGCCGTTGCCGCCGCTGCTGTGGTAGGTGTTGTCGTTGTTGAGGCTCAGCAGGCGGAGGCCGACGTATTGCTCGAGGACGCGGCGGTGGCCGGCCTCCAGCAGGGCCATTGCGTCGTGAAGCCACCGCGGTTCGGCGATCATGTCGATCATCACCTGCTCCAGTCCGCGGAGCGCGGTGTACTGGCTCATCAGGTGGTAGGAGACATGCGCCACGCCCTTGAGCTTCACGTCGAGGATGTCGCCGAACAGCTCCTGTGCGTGCACCAGGCGCCGGGCCGTTTCGGCCTCGTCGTGCGTGACGTCCGGAAAGCGCAGCTTCTTCAGGTCGGCCGGAGTGTGAATCACCGGCTTGAACGCCCGGGCGCCGGTCGGGTCGTCGCTGTAGGTCCACTCCGGCTCCAAGCCCCAGCCGGTGCTGCCGACGGCCGCGCCGACGCCCCACTCGCCCTCGATGACCGTGTCGTCGTGGAAGTGCTCGTGCGTGTAGATTCGCCGGCGCAGCTCGATCTCGATGCGGCGGGCCTGCGATCCCTCGCAGCCGAGGCTCTCATCCGGCAGCAGCTCGCGCCACGAGCCCTCGGGGAACACCAGGATCATCGGGCGCACGCGCCGCAGCGCGTTGTGCCGCCGCCACATCTCGCGCCGCTCGGCCATGACCGGCAGGGCCGCGATCTCCGCCACGCGATTCGCCAGGTCGCGCAGCCGTCGCCTGTCGCCTGTGGTGCCGTCGGTGAGAGGCACCCGCGAGTCGCCGGGCTTGGGCATGGTTCTGTTCCTTCCTATGGCGCGGTCGCCGGCGGGGCCGATTCCAGCGGGGCCGCGCCGGTGTGCGGGGCCGGGCGCGGCCTCGCCTCCGGCCGCCTACGTCCGCGGCGCCGGCGCGCCCGGCACGGGGTAGGTCGTTCCGCCGAAGGGGAACACGGTGACTCGCTGAGGCCCGCCGCCGAGCCGTGCGTCGACGGCCGCCACGGCGGCGTCGGCGCTGCCGAACAACTCCACCCCGGGGAAGCGCGCGTTCGCCTCGTACAGCGTCGGGGCGACCATGACGATCGGGTTGCGGTGCAGCGCCTGCAGCGCCAGGCGGACGAAGAAGCCGGCGTCGCCGGCGAGGGAGGGCATCAGGCGCAGGACCATCGCGACGAGGGCCTGCGGCCCGAGCCAGCCGAGGACGCGCCGCATCCACGCCGGGCTGATCGGCCAGCGCACCGTGGGCATGCCTCCCAGGCCCGCCGGGCAGCGGGTGAGGCAGATGATCGGCCCGCCCGGGCGGACGGCCCATCGCGTGTTGCCGATGCACTTGAACGACTGCCACAGGTCGAAGTCCAGCGGGTGGGCGTTGGTGATCAGCACGTCGGCGGGGGCGTCGGCCACCACGCCGCACGCCACCGCGCACTGCTTGGCCAGCATGCGGTGCGTCGGCAGCGGCTCGCCCGCGGCGATCGAGACCGGGCGGTCGGCTGAGTCCAGAAGGTACTGCACCGTGAACGTCTTTCCGTGCACCTCGTCGAGCAGGGCCCCGGCGGCGTCGATCGCCTGGCGCATGGGGTTCTGTTCCGCCCGGGTGCCGACGAGCTGTCGGGGCCTTCGGCCGACGCCGAGCCGGTGCAGGGCGCGGATGGTGTCGAGATTGGCGCAGCCGGGGAAGAGCATCTTGTACCCGCCGCCGAAGCCGGCCTGGAGATGGGGGTTGACGGAGGCGATGACGATCCGGAGGTCGGCGTGGGCGACGGCGCGGTCGGCCCAGGCGTCGATGCCCCGCGCCTGCCCGAGCCGGACGTAGGCGCTGTCGTCGCGCCACGGATTGCACCGCCAGCGGATGCCCGCGACGGCGTCGCCGAGCTTCTCCCGGGCCTGCGGCGCGGTGACGGGCGGGTGCATGCCCGTGGCGAAGACGATCTCGATCTGCTCCGGGGCGGTCTCCGCGTGCCGCAGCTCGCGCATGACGACCTCGAGGATCGCGGGCAGGGGGCTGCGGCGGGTGAGGTCCTCCACGACGATCGCGATGTGCCCGCCGCGCCGGGCCGCCAGGAGCTTCGGCAGCGGCAGTCCCGTGCCCGGGTGGGTCAGCGCCCGCGCCAGCCGGTCACGCCAGCCTCGCCGCGCGGCCGCGAGGGCCGGCTGCGCCACCTGCTGGATCGTCCAGTGGCGGGGCAGTTGAGCCGACAACTCCTCCTCGCCCCATGGCACGGAAATCTCGGGCATCGGCGTCCCTTTCCGGGCCGTTGCCGGCGCCGTCAGCCGGCCTTCCGAGCGACCACGACATGGTAAACGCCCAGCGGCTCCGGAAGCGAGACGAAATCCGCCAGCCCCGCCCGCGCCAGCAGCCGCTCGATGTGCCCCGGCGACCGGTGGCGCATGTGCAGGTCGAAGACGCGGCGGAAGAAGCGGTCCGTGCCGTGCCGCGGCGCGAGGCTGTTGCAGATCACGGACGCCCCCGGGGGCATCGCGCGGGCCGCCGAACACGCCACCGCCTCGACCTGCTCGTCCGTCAGGTACTCGCACAGCCCGAGCATCTCCACGATGTCCACCGGCCGGTTCACCAGCCGCTCCACGTGCCGCACGTCGCCCACGACCCACGTGATCCTGTCGGCGAGGCCGGCTTCGGCGGCGACCCGCCGGCCGTGGTCGAAGGCCGCCGGGTTGAGGTCGATCAGCGTGGCCGTCGCGGGACGTTCGGCGGCGGACAGGGCGTCGATGACGGTCTGCCCGGGCCCGGCGCCCAGGCAGAGCACGTGCGGCGCCCGCCCGTCCGTCCGGTCGATCAGCCACGACAGCACCCGCGCGGCCAGCCGCCGGCGGTTCCGCAGCGCCATCGGCATCGTGCCCGCGCCGACGAGAACCTTGTCGGCGATCTGCTTCGGCTGCCCCTCGTAGCTGATGACCATGCTTTGCCAGCCGCCGGGATCGGCCCAGTTCGCCGCCGCCAGCTCGCTGCCGAACAGCCGAAGCACCCGGCGCAGCACCCCCGCCGGCATGTAGTTCGCCAACGGGTTCACGATGAGCGCCTTGACCAGGCGCACCAGGACGCCCTGGCGCTCAAACGCCACGTCGGCGGCACACGATTCCAGCGGGGATTCCATCGGCTCTCGCCTCACAGTATAGGGGCTTCGCGCGCCGCCCGCCATCGGGTCGGCGCCCGGCCCGCGGCCTAAAGCTTTGCCGCGTGCGTGGCCGATAAACCCTCCGGCGCCGGCGCGACCCGGCGCCCGCCGAAACGCCCGGGGCCCGAGGACACCTGTGATGACGAAGCGGCAGCTCATCGACGAAATCATCGGGATCAACCAGACGGCCGAACCGCAGTTTCTCGCGCGGTTCAACGATGACGAACTCACCCAGTACCTCGACCATTTGCGTTCGGCGGAGCTGCCTCGGCTGTCCGGCGACCCGTGCCGCTTCGACAGGTACTTCGAGAACTGCCCCGTGGCCGGCACGCGGCCGACGCTGTGGCGGACGCGGGGGGCCGCGGCGGCCGAGGAGGGGGCAGCGGACCCGGCCGACGCGGAGGAAGGCGGACCCGACGGCGGGGCGCAGCAGACTGAGGTCCCGCTGTACGCCTCGCCGGACGCGGAGCAGGCGGGCCCGGACGGCGAGCCGGAGCCGGCGAACGTGGTGGCAGCGTCGGTCCCCGAGGGGAGCAACGCGCAGCCCGTCGCGGCGGAGCAGGAGGAGTCCGAGAGCTGGCTGTATTGAGCTTCCGGGTTGGCGTGACAATCGCAATGATCGATCCCGTGCCACCCCGGCCCGATCGACCGGGGTGGTTTCTTGGGCCTGACGACGCCTCGGGCGCTGCTGAGAGGTCGCCACGGGCGGACCGCCGATCGACGGCCCGCTTTTTCTGCGGGGTGGGCGCGACGCCGTTGACACGGATTCGGTACAATGTATAGTACCGGTCCGCCCGGTGGGCCGTGCGGGCCCGCC
>CAZMDT010000026.1:0-545 GCA_964564965.1 uncultured Planctomycetaceae bacterium
TCACCCACGCGGACTTCGACACGTCGATGTTCCGCGACGACCCGAACGCCTGCCACCTGTCCCTCCCGCCGACGTCGAACTACGTGCCGAAGAACCGCCCCTGGCAGCCCCCGCCCGACCCCGACCAGCCCTACTGGAAATACGAGGACTGGACCAACGGGGTGTCGATGTGGCGCGCCAACTACGAGAACTACAACGGCGAGGGCGGAAGGCCCGTCCTCCACAACGTGCACATTCCGCCCGGGTCGCAGGCCCACTTCAAGAACTGCACCTTCACCGGCATCACGTACATCGCCACGGACGAGCAGACCGACGGCCAGACCGCCGGCGACAACTCGAACAACATCGTGTTCGAGGACTGCACGTTCGAGGGCCCGATCGTCACGGGGGTGCCCAAGCAGTTCACGTGGGACAAGAACTCGATTCAGTTCACGGGCGACACGATGTTCCGCAGCAGCACGATCCAACAGGTGCTGGCGGGGACGACGATCATGGCCCCGAACTTCAACATCAACATCGGCGACTTCAACCGGGGCCAGCTGGGG
>CAZMDT010000026.1:555-17248 GCA_964564965.1 uncultured Planctomycetaceae bacterium
GTCCGACTCGAAACTCGTGGGGATCCTGGTGGGGGGCATCGTGGACATCCGCGACAACGCCGTCGTCGAGGGGACCATCCTGAGCATGGCCAACTTGGACTTCGTGGCGGCGGCGAACGTCTGGAAATGGGGCTCGAACGTCGGGAACTGGGAAGGCGCAGGCGAGGTGCTCGGGGGCGGGGGCGTGGAGACGTCCACCATCACCATCACGCCCGACCCCGACAACGTCCTGCCGCTGGGCTACAAGCGGCGCTACCGGGTGAATCCCAACGTCGATACGTACGAGGAGATCAGCCCCTGACCGGGGGCCGTGCCCCGACTTCGGGAGGGCGAAGATGAACCGATTCACGAACCAAAACGGCATCGCGCGGGGCCGGGCGGGCTTCACGGTCATGGAGCTGCTGATCAGCCTGGCGCTGCTGGCGATGCTGCTGGCGTCGGCAGGGATCGCCGTCCATGCCGCCATCACCAGCCAGAACGAGAACGCCCGGCTCGCCGCCGCCACGCAAGCCGCACGCGTGGTGCTCAACCGGCTGACGCGCGACGTGCGAACGGCCGCCGCCGTCGATTACTACAGCCCCTCGGACGTGCTGCGGATTGTCCCGCCGGAGGACGGCAGCGGGCTGGAGCAGATCGAGTACACCATCGACTACGGGCAGGGCAAGCTGTTGTACCGCACGACCGCCGGCGGGGAGACGACGAGCCACACGCTGCTGGGCGACAATGACATCCGGGTCATCACGTTCTTCGCAACGCACGAGATCGGCCAGGACTGGCAGGGCCTCGACTGCACCAAGAGCGTGACGGTCAACCTGGCGTTTGAGGTCAACGGCCGGCGGTTCACGCAGACCGTCTCCGCCGCCCCGAGAAGGAACCAGCAGTACTGAGCCGACCCGCCGCAGGCGGAGGCGTGCCGCCCGCCCCTGCCCGGGCCCCTGCGCCCCCGCCGGCGGGTCGTGGACCCGCCGCCGAGCGCCGCGGCGCGAATCCATCCTTGCAGAACGCCCCGGGGCCGCTCATTGTAAGGAACTGCGCCTCGCTCTGACACGTTAATAGCAGTGAACCAACCCAGGTAGGAGCCTGTCCATGACCCGGAAACTGACAACGGCCCTCACAATGACGGGCGTGCTGGCGCTCTGTGCCCTGCCGGCCGGCGCTGCCGAGCCGACGACCCAGCCGTCCGTACCAGACTCCGTCATCAAGCAGATCGGGCAGAAGCTCGAGCGCCCGAAGCCCAATGAGGGCGAGTCGCGGGCGGACTACGCGCGCCGCGTCTTTGCCGGGCTGGACGAGGTGCTCAAGCTGGGCACCCAGGCCGAGAGCAGCTACCCCGACGCCCCCAACCTGCACAAGGTGCAGGGGCCGATGTTCGAGGCGGCGGCGCAGTTGGCGCGATTCCGGCGCGACGCGGCCTCGGACAAGCTCCTCAGCGAGATCGCCGCCCGGGTGGTGTCCTCGAAGGCCTCGGCTGAGCTGAGGGCCCATGCGGACGCGCACGTCACGCTTCGTCAGTTCCTGGCCCACGGCGAGTCGGTGCCGGAGGCCGGCAAGGACGTCGAGAAGCTGGTTCGCGACTTCGTTGCCCGCTACGCGAAGACGGACGCGGCGGGCCTGGCCACGATGCACGCGGTCATCCTCAGCCTGCGGGGCAAGCGGACGGCGCTGGTCGGGGAGTTCCTCGACGCGCTGGAAAGCAAGTACCTGGACACGCCGGGCGCCCGGGGCCTGCTGCGCGACTTCGGGCGGCATCCCGACATCGGCAAGCCCTTCCAGGCCACGCTGCCCAGGCTCGACGGCACCCAGGTCGCCCTGCCGGACGACCTGAAGGGCAAGGTGGTGGTCATCGACTTCTGGGCCACGTGGTGCGTGCCGTGCACCCAGTCCATGCCGCATATGAAGCAGGTCTACGAGAAGTACAAGGACCGCGGCGTGGAGATCGTCGGCATCAGCCTCGACAGCAACCGCGGCGAGCTGGAGAAGTACGTCACCGACGAGAAGATCGGGTGGGTGATCACCTACACGGGCAAGGGCTGGGACGACCCGACGGTCGAGAAGTACGGCATCGACGGCATTCCAAGCATGTGGGTGGTCGGCAAGGACGGCAACGTCGTCTCGGACAGCGCCCGCGCGCGCCTGGAGGCGACGATCGAAAAGGCGCTGAAGTAACGGGCCGCAAACGGCGATTCCGACGGAGGGCAGGCCGGCCCGGCCCCCGGCGCGACCGCCTTGCCGTTCTGTCTGCGCGGCTCTAGAATACGGGCATGAGATTCACGGCTTCGATGACGCTCTTGCTGCTTCTGGCCGGGGGGTGCAGCTTTCCGTCCGCGGAGGGCCCGGGCGCCGCCGAGCCGGCGGACCCCGTGCAGGAGGTCGGCGAGCTGCACAAGCAGGCCCGCCAGCTTGAGGCGACGGTCGCCTCGCTGGAGGACGAGAAGCAGATGCTGAACGCCCGCCTCAAGGAGCTGTCGGCGCGCGAGGAGGAGTTGACGGCGCGCGTCAACCGCCTTCAGTTGATCAACCTCGAGCAGGAGAAGCAGATCGAGGCCCTTCGCGACGCCCCCGCCGAACGCGACAAGTACAAGGCGCGCGTCGACGTGCTGACGGTGGAGGTCAACGCGCTGGCGCGGCGGGTCACCGAGCTGAGAACCACGCTCCGGCAGATGCAGTCCGGCGTCGCGTCCCCCCCGCCGGCGACGCAGCCGGCGACGGCCCCCTCGCCGCCGTGACGGCCCGGGGCCCGGCCCCGCTTGATTCGCTCCCGCGGCGCAGATAGAGTGCGCTCATGCGGGTCGTCGTCACCGGACAGGTCGGGCTCGACAAGCAGCCGTTCCTCCAGCGTGCGGTGGCCATCGGCCGCGAGGCCGGCGAGGAGGTGGCCCTCTTCAACATCGGCGACATGATGTACGCCGAGGCCCCCGACGTGGCGCCCGGGAAGATTCTCGACCTGTCGCTGTCGCGGCTGAACACGCTCCGCCGGAGCGTCATGAAGGACATCCTCGCCGGCGCCCCCGCCCGCCGGCACGTCATCGTCAACACGCACGCCACGTTCCGCTGGCGCCACGGGCTGTTCCATGCCTTCGATTACGATCACATGAAGGCGTTCCACGCCGACCTCTACGTGGTGCTGGTGGACAACGTCGACCGCGTGCACTACCGCCTCCGGCGCGACGGGCACGCCGACCACACGTTGAAGGACCTGATGGTCTGGCGCGAGGAAGAGATCCTCGCCACCGAGATGCTCAGCCAGATCGGCGGCGGGCACGGAACCTTCTACATCCTCTCCCGGGGCATCGACGATGCCGCCGTGGAGATGCTGGTACGGCTCATGTTCCGCCCCGCGATGAAGAAGGCCTATGCGAGCTTCCCCATGACGCACGTGGCCGACCAGCCCGACCTGCTGGCCGAGATCGTCGCCTTCCGCCGCCAGATGCGGCAACACTTCATCTGCTTCGACCCCGGCGAGGTCGACGAGAAGGACCTCGCCCTCCAGGCCCTGCGGATGAAGGAGGCCGGACACCAGACCATCGAGGCCGGGCCGCCCGGCGAGCGCGTCGGCCTCCAGATCGACCAGGTGCTCGACATCATCCCCGACGTGGACGGGCAGATCTATGCCCGCGACTTCAAGCTCATCGACCAGTCGGACATGATCGTCTCCTACATCCCCGAGCTGGCGGACGGCCGGCCGGGGCTGTCCAGCGGCGTCGAGCGAGAGCTCCAGCACGCCCACGAGGCCACGCGTGACGTGTTCGTCATCTGGCGCCCCAAGACCCCTCCCTCCCCCTTCGTCACCGAGACCGCCACAAAGGTCTTCAGCAGCGTGGAGGAGGCGGTGGAGCATTTCTGCCGGAACGACTACATCCCCCAGCCGCCGGCCGGGTCGCTGTTCGCCCAGAAGGCGGGCGAGTAGCCCGCCTCCGCCGTTTCACGCCGGCGCACCGTGTGCGCCGGCCGCCTGGGCCTCACCAGACGCGGCGGCCGGCAAATAGGGATGGCCGCGGGCCAGAGAGCGTGAGGGCCCGCGGCCTACTGTCCCCAGTAGAAGCGCACCGCTCCGAGCGAGTGGAGGGGGTTGAGATCGACGAAGAGCGATGCATTGTCGAGACCCGGGGGGTCCCGATACAGCCCGTGTCCTCTGCCTTCCACGTGAAGGTCAGCATACAGCGTGCTTTGATAGCCGGGGCGCGACCCGTCGTCGCGGGACCGGTGGTTGAAGTAGACGTTGTGGCCGCCCGCGTCGCCCTCGAGACGCACCAGGTCGGCCGCCAGTATCGTGTTGGTCGTCTCGCCGTTGTTGGCCGTCGCCCCCGGCCCGGGAACGGTCGGCCGGAGGTTCCAGCTGAACGCGTACTTGTCCACCACCTGCCCCGGGCCCGCTAGCGACTGGTCGGTGCCCGGCACGGCCTGGAGGCCGCCGACGTAGGCGTAGGTCATGTAGAGTCTCGGGCCGGCGTCGGCGTCGAGGCTCTTGTAGGTTCGGGCCGAGGCGGACGGGCAGGTGACGATCGCCTCGGAGACGCCGTAGTCGCCGAGCTTGCCCCAGCTCGTGCCCCACGTGCGCCAGGCCTCGTACTTGCCGTAGTAGGACCGGTCGAACTCCTTGTAGCTTCCGCCGTCGTACACCACCGGGTAGCCCCCGCCCGGTTCCCCGAGCCGGATCGCGTTCGGCATCACCCGAAGCTCCCACTCGGTGCGGTGCATCGACATGGGGAACACCCCGTCGTTCTCCTCGGCGAACGTCTGGGCCGACACGCCCAGCCCGCGAAGGTTCGCCCCGCAGACGCTCCGACGCGCCGCCTCCTTCGCCTCGTCCATCGCCGGCAGCAGGATCGTCACCAGCAGCGAGATCACCGACACCACCACCAGCAGCTCGATCACCGTGAACGCCGGGCGGTTCCGGCGCGCGGCCGCCGTCGGGCTGGCAGTGGGAGCGTGCATGGTTCCCGACCCTCGCTTCCTCTCCATGGGCCTCCTCCTGTGGTGCCGGTGATGCGGGGTGCCCTCCGGCTTCCCCGCCGTCCTCCGGTACCCCTCTCGAATCGTCCGCCAGGGCTTCTGCCGGCGGCCCTCATCCCCGCCTGGCGCCCTGCCTTACGGCCTTATTCTACCACGGAACCCCAAATCCGTGAACCCCTGCAATTGCATGCGCACCGCGGACCCCGGCGCGCCGCGGCGACGCCCGCCCCGGGATGAAAGCCCCCGCGTGGGATTGGTTGCACGGCGGCCTGTGTGGCGGCAATGGGTGCCCCCGAGCCCGACCCCCAACGCCGCAACGGGCTCGAAGAGGGGTCATTCCATCCACGGCGCCCAGGCCGGGTAGTATTCCGGGCACTCGCGGGTGATGTTGTTCCAGTAGAAGCTGGCGATGCCGGTGTGCTCTTCCAGGTGCCGGCCCATCTCATCCCACCCGATGAACTCCTCGACGAACGGCACACCGAACATCTTTTGAAACGTGATCGCCTCGCCGTGCCCGTCGAAGAAGGCGTAGCCGGCGCCCCAGTCATGTCTGTGTCGCCAGGTGCCCTTGGCGGCCGCGCTCCACAGCCCCGTGTAAACATGGTAGAACTCGTCCGCGTCGACGATCAGGACCTTCTCCGACGGCCTCTTGACGTCGTTGCTGAGGCTGATGGGGAAGCCGTCGGCCGGCCACCAGTCCGTTGGATAGCGCGGGTTGCCGGGGTTACCGGGGCCGTTGATCTGGTAGGCGTAGTAGTTCACGCCATAGCTGATCTTGTGCTTGTCGGGCTTGACGGGGTACACCGGCCGCCAGTCCAGGGGGCAGATGAACGCCTCCACTGTCTCCACGTAGCCTTCCCGGTACAGGAAGTCCGCCCAGCAGTTGTCCGGCCCCCTGTTGTCGAAGACGCCCTCAGGCTTGGCGTCGTCCGAATAGGGGACGATGCGCTGGTCGTGCCCGGCGGCCCAGGCGATCTGCCCGGTGGCGATGCTCCGCGCGTTGGCCACGCAGGTGGCCTCCTGCACCTTCTTCTTCGCGAGAGTAAGCGTCGGGGCGAGAATCGTCAGGAGCAGCGCGATGATGGCGATGACAATGAGCAGTTCAATGAGGGTAAACGCACGTTGGCGAGACACGGTCGCAGGCCCTCCTAAGGGCGGCGCCCCCTTGCACGCGCGGCTGCACATAATCGCCTGGCACAAAGGCGGCTGAAGGCATTCTTGCTTACAGATCGACAGGATGCAAGCCCGGCGTTGGCACAATCGCGACCAATCCGCGGAAGCGTGGTTGCTCCGTCCCGAACCCGGCGCGCCGAAAGCGGGCCTTCGCAGGCCGCGGCGCCCCGCGGGGAGTGGAACGTGCCGGGCGCTGAGCGCCGAGGCAGCAGGCGATAGGCCGCCGGCAAGGGGCTCTGAGGTCTCCGCGCCTCTGTGGTGCGCCGACGGCTGACGGCGCGACTACTGCTTCAGCCGCAGGAACTGCTCCGGCGACAGCACGCCGCTGGTCAGGCGGACTTCGTCGATCCAGCCGTCCCAGCCGCGCTTGTCCGGCTGCCCGCCGATCACGAGCGTGTACTTCTCGCCCTTGGAGTAGCCGAGGGCCTTCTTCCGCCCCTCCGGCACCGTGTAGGTGACGGCCAGCTTGTGGTCCCAGTACAGCTTCGCCTCGCCGGCGGTGCTGTCGTACGTCAGGGCGAAGTGGTGCCACTCATCGTCGGCCTTGAGCGTCGGACTGGCGTCGCCGCGGAACTGCTGAAGCTTGCCGCTGGTGGTGAGCTGGATGCGGAGCTTCATGCGGTAGCCGGGTTCGAGCACCTCGGTATCGAGCCCCCACACGAAGGCGAACTCCCGGCGCTTGCCGATGACGGGCGTCCATTTCGGCGGAACCTTCTCGCACTTCAGGAACCCCTCCAGCGTGAGGCTCTGGGGGCGCGAAAGGGCGCCGTCGGGCACGACGACATAGTCCGAGTGGCTCTGCTCCTTGCCGTCCTCGCCCTTGGTGGCGTACGAGGCGAACTTCATCGACGTGGTGTTCCGGTAGAGGCGCTTGGTGATCGGGTCGTAGACCTCGGGCCCCGGCACCTGGGCGATGTAGAACAGCTCGCCCTGCCCGCCCGTGGAACGCACGCCCTTGCCGCTCATCTCCTTCGGGTTCATCTCGGAGGCCACCGTCTCGCCGTCGGCGAACGTGCCGCTCTTGGCCTCAAAGCGCCACCAGCCGACGGGCTGCCCTTCTTCGGCGGGCTTTGTCGTGGCGCCCGCCGTGGCCGCGGCGGCCGGCTTGGCCTCCCCGCCCGCGCCGAACTTCGACGGCGCCAGGGCGTCCGGGTCGAACGCCGCCACCGGGAAGGCCGCCTTCGCCGCCGGACGCAGGAAGTCCTCCGGCGCCAGCACCTGGTCGCTCAGGCGCAGCTCGTCCAGCCAGCCGTTCCAGCCCTTCTTGTTGTCCTCGGACCCGCCGATGAGGAGCGGATAGAGCTTGTCCGGCTGCGGCTTGTCGTAGTTGAGCTCGCGCTTGTCGGCCGCCTCGATCGTATGCGAGGCGGCGAGGCGGTAATCCCAGTAGAGCTTCATCTCGCCGGTCTTGGGGTCGTAGGTGTAGGCGAAGTGGTGCCAGCCTTCCTTCTTCAGGTCCGGGCTGTCCTTCGTGCGGTACTGGATGATGTTGCTTCCCTTCACCTGGAGCTTCATGCGCATCTTGAGCAGCCCGCCCGGGTGCCAGTCCTCGGTGTCGAGCCCCCACACGGGGCCCCAGCTCCGCTCCTTGCCGACGATGGGCATCCACTTGCGGTTGTCCCCGGCCGTCTTGATGAAGCCCTCCAGCGTGAACGCCGCCGGACGCGACAGCGGCGAGTCCGGCACCGTCACGGTGTCGGCGTAGTCGAACAGATTGCCGGTGTCGGTCTTCTCCTCGAAGGCGGCAAAGCGCAAGGCCGTCTTGTCGGGCCTGAATCGCCGGGCGACGGGATCGTAGGTGAACGGCGCCGGCACGTCGGCCTGGTACTCGAGCTTGGCCTCCGTGCCCTTCGACTTCTGCCCCGTGCCGTTCATCGCCGCGGGGAACACCTCGGAGACGACCTTCTTGCCGTCGGCGCTCTCGCCGGGGGGGCCCTCGAAGCACCAGTAGCCGATGGTTTTGCCGGCCGCCGTTGAGGCCAGCGCGACGGCTGAAATGACGATGACCAAGGCTGATGTGCGCGTCATGGGGCTGCTCCTTACATGGGATGCCGTCATTATCGGCGCCGGCGGCGCCGGGTTCAAGCCGCACGGTCCCCGCGGGCGCCGTCCTGAAGAGGCCTGGGGCGAACCGGCCCTTACGGTTTCAGCCTGGCCTTCTGCTCCGGCGTCAGGACGCTGTCAATGGCCGCCTGCCTGATTTCGGCCATGGCCGCCTTCTGTGCGTCGCGTTGCTGGCGGCCGGTGAGCTTGCGGAGCTTCTCGGCGTACGGCCGCGTGAGCTCCTGGAGCTTCTCGTACTGCTCGGCGGAGAACCGCGGCACGTTGAGGGTCCGCGAGACCTCGTAGGCGAGCCGGGCCGTGTCCACGGCGACGCGGTTTTCCTCGGTGAGCACTTCCTCGTAGACGCGGCTGTAAAGCTCGGTCTCGACGTCGTGTTCGAGCCGCGACAGGACCCTCTTGTCGGTGGTGACTTCGCTCTGGCGGTTGCGCTTCATGACGGCCTGTTCGGCGAGCTGGTCGATGCGCGCCCGCTGGGCGGCGTCGATCTTGATGCCCCAGAGGCGCCGGCGGGCCAGCTCCGCCATCTGATACACGTCCCAGGCGAACCGCTGGGCGGGCGTGAACATCGCGTCGAACTCGGCCTGCTGAACGGCGGCGAGGTCGCGCCGGTCGTCGTTGAGCGTCCGCTCGCGCTGATCGAGGGCCTCGAGCTTCTCCTGAAGCGGCCGGAGCTGATCGAGCAGCGGCTTCATCCTCTGCTCGATGAGCTGGCGCTGCTCGGCGATCTCGCGGAGCTTGTCGGCGCGGGTGGCGGCCAGGGTCTTGTTGTCGGCGGCATGCTTCTCCAGGACCTTCGCGATCCGCTGCTGCTGCTCCTCGTCGACCTTGAGGAACCGCACCATCTGGCGCACCCCGTCCGGCCAGTGCCGGGTGGTGTCGGCGTCGTCCTTGCCGGCCCTGGTGAGATCGGCCCCGGCGGCCAGCACGACCGCAACAGCCGCCGCCAGAACACGGCCCGTCGGATGCGTGGCGCTCATTCTGCGGCACTCCCTTCGCCTCGGGCAGGCGGGCCTCACGCCGCGCCGCCGCCGGCCTGTTGAACCAGGAACGACATCTGCTCCAGATGCGCCGCAAGGTCCACCGGCCCGGTCGCCACGCCCGGCGGGGTGGCCAGCGTGGCGGGCGCGAAATTGAGGATGCCCTTCACGCCGGCCTCGCAGAGCTGGTTGGCAACCTGCTGGGCGGCGTCGGCCGGAACGGTCACGATCGCGAGCTTCACGCGGCGCAACTTGCAGATGCGGGGCAACTCGTCCATGCCGTGGACGCCGACCGTGCCGATGCGCCTGCCAACCCTGCGGGGCGAGACATCAAACGCGGCGACGAAACGGAACCCGCGCCGTCGAAAGCCCTTGTATCGCAGCAGCGCGGTGCCGAGGCTGCCCGCCCCTACCAGCACCACGCTCCGCGTGCGGTCGGTGCCGAGGATGCGCCGCAGGGCCTCGACCAGCGGCCTCACGCGATAGCCCACGCCCGGGCGCCCGAACTGCCCGAAGTACGCCAGGTCCTTCCGGACCTGGGCGGCGCTGACGTGCAGGCTGTCCGCGAGCTGCCGGCTGGACACGGTCTCAACGCCGCGCGCGCTGAGGTGTTCGGCCTGCCGGAGATACAGGCTCAGGCGCTTCACGACGGGATCGGGCGCGAGCTGCTCTTTCACGGCGGTGCCCCGAGGGGCCGCGGCGGCCGGAACGGGCCGGCGCCTCAATACCCGCATCATAGCCCCGCGCCGCGCCGACGGTCAATGCTCGCGGCGCCCAAGTTGACCTTGACAGCCTCGCGGGCGACACCTAAGCTACCGCCGAAACGTTCGGGCGCCGGCGCGTCGCGGCCGGGCGCACATGCTCGCCCGGCGCAGGTCGCGGGCGCCGCAGCTCCAACAGCGCAGAAGGAAACGCCTCGATGCGGAAGAAGATTGCCCCCGGCTCCCCCCTACTCGTTCTCCTGGTGGTGCTGCTGGTCGCGGGTGGCCTGTCGGCCCAGGCGCCGGTGATCGACGTGTCCAGCCGTTCGCTGGACACCGGGCTCACCGACGAGGAGAAGCGACAGGTCCACGACTACATTGCCCACTGGGTGGGCATCATCCGCACGACGCAGAAGCAGCCGGAGGTGCTCCAGGCCGCCGAGGCCCTGCTCAGCGTCAACGGGTACCGCAAGTACGTCCGAACCGCGTACCAGAGCTTCTACGCGGCCGACGCGGCCCGGCAGTTCACGGCCATCCTGCGCGAGCGGCCGATGCCGCTGCGCCACATGAAGGAGATCAACCTCTCCATGGCGATGGCGGAGATGGCTCAGCCGTCGGCCCAGCCGGCCTTCGACGTGATGGTCTCGCACCCCAACGAAGGCGTTCGCTACCTGGGCTGGCAGTCGTACCGGCGCGTGCGGACCGACGTGCTGGCGGCGGGCGGCAAGCCGGCCGAGAAGCTGATGGCCTCATTGGCACGCGCCGCCCGCGCCGAGGACTCGGCGATCGTCAGCGAGGAGCTGTTCCGCATGCTCACCCCGCCGGAGGTGGTCTTCACCCCGATGTCCGAGGCGCAGTTGGCGAAGGTCCGCGGGGAGCTGTTCGATCTGCTCCAGCGGTGCTGGTTCGCCTGGTGCGTCCGGGTGAAGGACGGCCGGGGCGATTCGCCGGACTCGCTGCGCGTCGGCCTGGGCGCGGTGGCGGCCTCGCTACGGGTGCTCGGGAAGGACCCGGCCGTCAAGACGGCCGTGCTCCAGATGCTCATGGACATGATCTGGTGCACGGCGAAGCGATACGAAGACGTGGGCGGCACCGGAACGGTCGCCGAAGAGTGCGCGGGCTGGCTGGGCGACCTGGAAAAGGCGCTGAACGAGGCAGCGGGGATGACTCTCGCCCCGGTCGCCGAGGCGTTGGGCAAGGGCGACATGGACGCGAAGGACCGCGCCGCGATGGTCCGCGTGGCGGCGGCCGAGTGGAACGGAAAGCTCGAACCCCTCGGCGTGAAGCGGTCCTCGAAGCGCTTCGCCCCCCCACCACCGCCGGCGACGTCCCCAACCACTGCGCCGGGCGGGGGAGCATAGCGTCGCCTTCTCCGGCAACGACGGGAGCGGATGGTGGTCAGACGCCTCCTCATAGCCCCCCTGTTGATCCTGACGGGCTGGTTGGTGATGGCGTTCTTCGTCGTGCGAACGCTCAACGTCGGGCACAGAAAATCCCAACTCACTTTCGGAACCATCGGCGAGCCGGACGTCCTGAACCCGATCATCTCGCAGACCACCTCGGCGGGCGAGGTGGAGGGGTTCGTCTTCAACGGGCTGATCAAGCGGGACGAGAACCTCAACCTCGTCGGCGACCTGGCGCGCGAGTTCCGCCTGACACAGGATTCGACGGCGTTCTTTGCGGATGAAGCGGCGGCCGCCTCCGCCTACGCCCGTCTCGAGGCCACCCGGAGCGAATGGCCGAAGATGGGGCTCGCCTCCTGCCGGCTCGAGGGCGACCGGCTTGTGCTGCACTTCGAGGACCCCGCTGGCGGCGACGTAGCCGGAACAAGCTACGAGGCCGTTCTGTTCCGCATTCTGAGGCGCGAGAGTCTCGTGCCCGTGTCCGTCGTCACCATCACCTACGACCCGAGCGCGTCGCTGGCGGATGGGACGACGGCGGACTTCGAGGGCCTGAGGCGGAAGCTGGAGGGCGCCGGAGGCCCCGGCAAGGCGTTTCGCATTCATGAGGTCCTGCCGCTCACCGAGGGGGTGCTCAGCGTCAGCGTTCTGGGTGACACCCAGGCGTTTCGGAACGCTCTGCCGGAGATTCTGGCCGGCGAGAAGCCCGACGCGCCAGCGGGAGAGGTATTCGATTTCATCGATCAGGCGTTGCTGAACGAGCCGGTGATCACGTTCCGGCTGCACGAAGGCATTCGCTGGCACGACGGCGAGCCGCTTTCGTCCGCGGACGCGGCGTTCACGTTCCACAGCATCATGGACCCAAGATACCGGTCCCCGCGATCAAGCGACTTCTGGCCGGTCAAGCGGGTGGAGACGCCGGATCCGCTGACGTTCGTGGTGGTCTATCGCGTTCCCTACAGCGAGTGCGTTTCGAGCTGGGGGATGAGCCTGATCCCTCGGCACATCCTCTACGGCAAGGACCCGCAGTGGTGGGCGGACAACTACGACGATCAGCCGATAGGCACCGGGCCGTTCCGCCTCGCGGAATGGAAACGGAACGAGTATGTCCGTCTGGAGGAGAGCCCGGGCTACTTCGAGGGACGCCCCAACCTTCCCGCGGTGGTCTACCGAATCCTGCCCGACCCGTTCGTCAACCAGGTGGCCTTCGACGCGCGGGGGTTCGACACGAACACGCTGTTGCCGTTCCAGGTCGACCGCTACCGCAACGACGAGGAATTCCGTGTCTTCCAGCGATGGGGGCAGGGCTACGTGCACATCGGGTGGAACCTCCGCAAGCCGATGTTCAGCGACCGGCGCGTCCGGGTGGCGCTGGCGCACGCGATCGATATCGACCGGATCATCAAGTACGTCTATCGGGGCCTCGCCCGTCCGTGCAACGGAACCTTTCCCGAGCAGATGTGGTTCGCCAACAAGACGCTCAAGCCCTTCCCGCACGATCCCGAGAAGGCCCGGCGGATGCTCGCCGAGGCCGGATGGGCCGATACCGACGGCGACGGCTGGCTCGACAAGGACGGAAGCCGCTTCGAGTTCACCCTCATCACCAACCACGGCAATTCCCTCCGGGCGGCCATCCAGCTGCTCGTGCAGGACGACCTGAAGAAGATTGGGATCAAGGTCAACACAGCCGTCTACGAATGGGCGGTCTTCATCAAGAACTACATCAACTCCCGTGATTTCGACGCCTGCGTGCTGGGGTGGTACCTCGGATACAGCTACGACCTGTTCCAACTGTGGCACAGCTCGCAGATCCCGCCTCCGGGCCTCAATCAGTGCGCGTACAGCAACCCGGAGGTGGACGAGCTGCTGCTCCGCATACGCACGACGTTCGACCGGAAGGAGATCGCGCGGCTTTGCTCCCGGCTGCAAGAGGTGATCTACCTCGACCAGCCGTACCTGTTCATCGCGACGGCCTTCGGTTCCAGCGCGATCTACCGCGACATGTACGTCGTTCGCCGCCCCGACGGGAACGGCGGGTGGATCGTGGAGCCGATCCGGAGTACCGACGCGGGCTATGGCATCTACGCCAACTGGTGGGCGCCGCGGAAGATCGCGCCCCAATTGACGCCGTGAGGGAGCCGGGATGCTTCGGTTCATCATCAGGCGCCTGCTCATCGCGATCCCGCTGCTGTTCGGGATCACCGTCATCAGCTTCCTGATGATCAACCTGGCGCCGGGCGGGCAGATCGCCCTGCCCGGAACCGAGATGAACCCGGGCATCAACCCCCACGTCCGCGAGATGATCGCCAAGCAGTTCCACTTCGACAAGCCCCTGCACGTCCAGTACGGCTACATGATGCGGGACATGTTCACGGGCAAGCTGGCCAGCTTCAAGGACAACCGTTCCGCCATGGCCAAGGTGCTGGAGCGCGTCCCCGCGACGCTGGCGCTGAGCCTGACGGCCTTTCTGATCAGCTTCAGCGGGTCGATTCCGCTGGGCATCTATGCCGCCCGGCACAGGGGAACCTGGCGCGACCGGGGCGTCAGCGTGCTGTCGTTCGCGCTCATCAGCCTCCCGTCGTTCTGGGTGGCGTACATGCTGGTGTTCCTGGTGGTGCGCCTGTGGGGCCTGCCGGCGCTGGGCACGCACACGTTCGGGGTGGAGTTCACGTCCCCCGTGACGGAGTTCGTCGACCTGACCTGGCACGTCTTCCTGCCCGCGCTGACGCTCGCCCTCGGCGGCATCGCCGTCCAGAGCCGCTACATGCGCGCCTCCATGGTCGAGGCCATGAACGAGGACTACATCCGCACCGCCCGCGCGAAGGGCCTCCCCGAGAGCCGGGTCGTCTACAAGCACGCCCTGCGCAACAGCCTCCGACCGATCGTGACCTTCATCGGGTACCTGCTGCCGGCGTTCCTGGGCGGGTCGGTGATCATCGAGCAGATCTTCGGGTACCCGGGCATGGGGCGGCTGACCTACCAGGCGCTGCTGGAGCGTGACATGCCCGTCATCATGGTGTCGCTGACCATCGGCTCGACACTGGTGCTGGTGGGCAACATGATCGCCGACATCCTGTACGCCGTGGTCGACCCGCGTGTCCGTGTGAACTGAGCCCGCCCGGAAGAGCCATGAGCCAGACGAAGACAACCCTCGAAGAACTCCAGGCCCCGGTGACCCAGCGGGCGGGTTTCGGGCGGCGCTTCCGGAAGAACCTTCCCGCCGCGGTGGGCCTGGTCGTGCTCGTGCTGCTGTTCGTGACGGGCATGGGCTACTGGGTGCTGAACGCCGTGGGCGTGCATGCGCCGTACGACCCCCTCGAGCCGGACCCGCCCGTCCAGCTCCGCGCACCGTCGCTCGATCACCCGTTCGGCACGGACGACCTCGGGCGCGACGTGTTCTCCCGCGTCCTGCTCGGAGCCCACATCTCGCTGCTCATCGGGTTCGTCGCCGTGGGCATCAGCATCACGATCGGGACGATTGTCGGCAGCATCAGCGGCTATTTCGGCGGGCGCATCGATACCATCGTCATGCGGTTCGTGGACATGATGATGTGCATCCCCACGTTCTTTCTCATCCTCACCGTGGCGGCCCTGCTGCGCCCGAGCATCTGGTACGTCGCCCTCATCATCGGCGTCACCGGATGGATGGGCACCAGCCGCCTCGTCCGCGCTGAGTTTCTTACCCTGCGCGAAATGGACTACACCCAGGCCGCCCGCGCCTGCGGAGCCGGGCACCTCCGCATCATCTTCCGGCACATCCTGCCGAATGCCCTGCCGCCGGTGCTGGTCTCGGCCGTGCTCGGCATTGCCGGGGCGATCCTCGCCGAGGCGTCGCTGAGCTATCTCGGCTTCGGCGTCCAGCCGCCCGACCCGAGCTGGGGCAACATCATCGCCGACGGAAAGCAGTACATCCTCGACGCGTGGTGGCTGATCGTCTTCCCCGGCGTGGCGATCTTCATGACGACGCTGGCCTTCTACGTCACCGGCGAGGGCATCCGCACGGCCCTCGACCCGAAGGAAACCAAACAGATATGAACGCCGCGGCAGAGATCAACGGAACGGAATCTCAGGGATGAAGCGATTGAGACCGCGGCGCCAGACCGCCGCCGGCGGCGCGGCAGGGAGCGAACGTGCCCGGCATGAATCAACCCGATCCACTGATCCCCGGAATCCCTTTCCCGCCTTCGCGCGAACCGCGGACCAGGGCTTCGTGGAATGACCGACCGTAACGGCACACTGCTGGCCGTCCGCGACCTGCGGACGTACTTCGACACCGAGGACGGCACCGTGAAGGCCGTCGACGGCGTCAGCTTCGACGTCGCGCGCGGGCGGACGTTCGCCCTGGTCGGCGAGAGCGGCTGCGGCAAGAGCGTCACGGCGCTTTCCGTGATGGGGCTCATCCGGCGCCCCGGGCGCATCGCCGAGGGCAGCATCGCCCTCGAAGGCCGGCAGCTCGTCGGCCTGCCCGATCGCGAGATGCGCCGGGTCCGCGGCGGGATGATCAGCATGATCTTCCAGGAGCCGATGACCTCCCTGAACCCCGTCTACACGTGCGGCAACCAGATCGTGGAGGCGATCCGCCTGCACCGCAGGATGAGCGCCCGCGACGCCAGGGGCCTCGCCGTCGAGATGCTCGGCAAGGTGGGCATCCCCGACCCCGACCAGCGGTCCCGCGAGTATCCTCACCAGCTCTCCGGCGGCATGCGCCAGCGCGTCATGATCGCCATGGCCCTGTCGTGCCACCCCCGGCTGCTCATCGCCGACGAGCCCACCACCGCGCTCGACGTGACCATCCAGGCGCAGATCCTCGACCTGCTGAACAGCCTGCAGGCCGAGGCGGGGCTGAGCATGATGCTGATCACGCACGACCTGGCCGTGGTGGCGGAGACCGCCCACGTGGTGGCGGTGATGTACGCCTCGAAGATCGCGGAGCAGGCGGCGGTGCGGGCGCTGTTCGACGAGCCGCTGCATCCGTACACGCAGGGGCTGTTCCGCTCGGTGCCGCGGCTCGGGGAGCGGAAGGACCGCCTCGCGACGATCCCCGGCACCGTTCCGAACCCGCTGAACTTCCCCGCGGGCTGCAAGTTCCACCCCCGATGCCCCATCGGCCACGACCTGCCCCGCTGCCGGACGCGGGAGCCCGACCTGCGCGAAGTGAAGCCCGGCCACTGGGCGGCGTGCTGGGAATGCCCGGGGTACGAACAGGCTGGGAACCGGAACGACACTTCAGGGATTGAGGGGATGGCGGGCAGACAGACATGACTGAACGACAGGAATCGATCGGGTGCAGCCGAGGCGCCCGCCGATGCGATCGAGACCGCCGAGCTGGCGGGTGATCGCCTCACCCAGCACCTGGCTCGCGCTGAGCGCGGCTTCGTCCATATTATGATCGGGCGTGTTCGGGAGGGCACGACGGAAATCGAGC
>CAZMDT010000027.1:0-5344 GCA_964564965.1 uncultured Planctomycetaceae bacterium
CGCGCGGTTCTCCTGCGTCAGGGCCTTCATCTCCTGCTCCTGGGCCATCGCCATGGCGCGGCGTTTTTCCGCCTCGGCCTGGAAGCGGCGTTTGTCCGCCTCGGCCTGGTCGGCCTGGAGCTTCGCACCGATGTTCTCGCCCACGTCCACGTCGGCGATGTCGATCGAGAGAATCTCGAAGGCGGTTCCCGCGTCAAGCCCCTTCTCCAGCACCTTCTTCGAGATCTGGTCCGGGTTCTCCAACACGCCCTTGTACGTCTCCGCGGAGCCGATGGTCGTGACGATGCCCTCGCCCACGCGGGCGATGATCGTCTCCTCGGTCGCCCCGCCGACGAGGCGGTCGATGTTCGCCCGGACGGTCACGCGGGCCTTGGCCTTGAGCTGAATGCCGTCCTTGGCGACCGCATCGATGGTCGTCCGCCCGGTGGCGGGGTTGGGGCAGTCGATGACCTTCGGGTTCACCGAGGTCTGGACGGCGTCGAGGATGTCGCGCCCCGCGAGGTCGATCGCGGTGGCCAGCTTCCAGTTCAGGTTGATGTTCGCGCGGTTGGCGGCGATCAGCGCGCGGACGACGTTCACCGGGCGCCCGCCCGCGAGGTAGTGGTTCTCCAGGTCCGCCGTCGTCAGCGTCAGCCCCGCCCGCACCGCCTGAATCTTCGACAGCACGATGATCTGCGGGTTCACCCGCCGCAGCCGCATGCCGATCAGCTCGAAGATCCCCACGCCCGCGCGGGCTGAGAGGGCCTGAATCCACAGCCCGAACGCCGGGCCGAACAGCGCCAGGAAGACGATGCCGATCACGATGACCAGCGCGAGGAAGATCCACGCCCCCACGCCCCAGCTTCCGTTCTCCGCCGCCAGAATTGCCCACGCCATCATGTTCGATCCTTTCCCATCCGGATGGTGTCCATCCGCGTGCACCTGTTATACCGCGCCGCCGCCGGCGGCGACAGGATCAGTCCGGCCCGCCCTCCGACCTGCGGACCACGAGGTTCATGCCCGAGGTCCGAACCGCCTTCACCGTGGCGCCCTTCTCGATCATGCCGCTCTCGGCGACGGCGATGACCCGCCGCCCGTGGATGCGGACGGCGCCCGAGGGGCGGAGGGTGGTCTCGGCGGTGCCCGCCTTGCCGACCAGCTCAATCAGCTCGTCGGCCTCCGGGGTGCCGTCCCCGCGTCCGGCCTTGAAGTTCTTGAGGAACAGGCGCCGCCCGAGCGGCGTGTTCGGAAGCCACTTCACCAGGAAGTACAGGTAGACGGGGGAGCCGAGGACGGCGGCGATCAGCAGCACCCACCCGGCCACGGGCGAGATCCCGGTCCAGGCGATGTAGACCGCCCAGGCCAGCGCGCCGATCGCCAGCGCCACCAGCGCCCCGAACAGCGGCGTGAGAATCTCCAGCAAAAACAGCACCATCGCCGCGACGATCAGCAGGACGATGATCAGCAGGTCTGACATCTAGGCGTTCTCCACCTTCTCCACGACGATGCGGTTGCCGTCGGTCCGCAGGACGCGGACCCGCGTGCCCGCCGGAATGATGTCGCCGTCGCTGGCCGCGTCGAGCAGCGCCTCCCCGAACCGCACCTTCCCGACCGGGCGGCACATCCCCTCCACGACGCCGACCGCCCCCACCCGGACGCTCCGGGCGGGCGAGTCCTGAGCCACCGGCGAATCCGGCGGGGCCTCCACCGGGCCGAGGAAGATCCGCCTCGCCACGGGGATCTTCGGCAGGTACTTCGCCACCAGGGACGACACGACGGTCGAGAGCACCACGGCCGAGGCGATCGACAGGATGCCGTAGTTGAAGTACCGCCACGCCAGCGGCGAGCTGGGGATCGGCAGCTCGTCCGGCGAGTTGGGCACGACCATCGCCACCAGCGCCACCGCGCAGCAGACGATGCCCGCGATGCCGGTGACGCCGAAGCCGGGGATCAGGAAGATCTCGATGGCCAGCAGGGCCACGCCGATTACGAACAGGCCGATCTCCCACCACTGGGCGATTCCGATGAGGTAGCGGCTCCCGAGGAGCAGGGCGAAGCACGCCAGCCCGATGGCGCCCAGCACGCCGAAGCCGGGCATCCGCATCTCCGAGTACAGGCACACCAGCCCCGCCAGCAGCAGGATCGTCGTCACCAGCGGGGAGGCCAGGAACTCCACCAGCCTCTCCGACCAGGTGTCCTCGAGCACCAGCGGGCTGCCGGTGACCTCGAACTGCTTGAGCAGGTCGGCGTACGGGTCGGCGGCGGGCGCCCGGACGACGTGCGACACGAAGCCGTACTCCTGCGCGTCCTTCGTCTCCATGGTCAGCAGCTCGCCGGCCGGAAGGACGATCCGCAGCAGCTCCCACTCGGCGGCGGGGTTGCTCTGCTCGCCCTTGACGGTGACCTTGGTGAACGACACGCGCCCCCGGTAGTCCTTCGCCAGCACGTACCGCAGCTCGCGCGTGGCCTTGTTGCGGATCAGCCAGACCTCCCGCTGGACCGAGATCATGCTCTCCGCCAGCGCGGGCCAGTAGCCGTTCCGCCGCGCCGACTCCACGAACTCCGTCCGCAGGGGCGATTCGATCTTCTCGCGCTCCACGCCCTCCAACTGCCCCCCCATGGCGATCGGGGCGCAGTCGCCGAACTTGCCGACGGGGGTCATGATGATCTCGTCGCAGGTCATGGCGATGAGCGCCCCGGCCGAAATGGCGCGGGTGTGGACGTAGCAGACTTTGTAGATGCCGCCGAGGTCGGTCTTCATCAGGCGGGCGATGTCGAGGGCGGCGATGACGGCGCCGCCCCAGGTGTCCATGTCGAGGATGATGAGTTTGGTGCCGCGGGCGAGGCACTGGGCGGCCTTGCGGCGGATCGCCTCGAAGGTCTTTTCGGTGATTTCCTCGCGGATGGGGATGATGACCACCTCCTCACCGCTGAGCCCGGACGGACGGGGCGGGCGGTCCGGCGAGGGGGCGGGCATCACGAAGTGCCCTTCCGGGTGCATCCGGCGCGTGGTCGGCCCGGGGGGCGCGGGTGCGCCGGTGGCGGGAATGCTTGCCGGCAGCGCCGTGGCCGACAGCACCACCGGCTCGCCCGCCGCGCCGTAATGCGCCAGCAGCGCGGCGTACGGCTCCTCCGGGGGCGAGGCGACGATCGCGGAGGCGAACCCCAGCCGCAGCGCCTCCTTCGAGTGCATGGTGAGGATCTCGCCGGCCGGGGCGGCGACGCGCAGCAGCTCCCATTCGGCCTGGTCGTTGGAGGGCGCCTCGACCAGGCCCGGCGCGATGGTCACGCGGCCGCGCCAGTCGCGGGCACGCACGTGGCGCAGCTCGCGGGTCCGCCGGTGGCGGATGAGCCACACCTCGTGCCCGGCGGCGACGATCTTCTCGGCGAGCGGCACGTTGTAGCCCGCCCGCTCGGCGGATTCGGCCAGCTCCGCGCGCAGGGCGGACTCGATCTTCTCCCGCTCGCGCTGCGGGATCTCCTCCGTGCTGCCCAGCAGAGCGCCCCCGCCGAGCTGCCCGACCGGAGTCATGACGATCTCGTCGCACGCCAGCGCGACCCAGGCCGCCGCGCCGACCGCCCGGGACCGAACGAAGCACACCGTCCGGATGCCGGGCGGCCTCGTCTTCAGGGCCTGGGTGATGGTGAGCGTCGCCGGCACGGCCCCGCCCCAGCCGTCGATGTCGAGCACGACGAGCTGCGCCCGCTGCTGCCGGCAGAAGTCGAGCTTGCGGCAGACGTCGTCGGCGAGAGCGTCGTCGATGTCGCGGCGGACGGGAATGATGAACACGCGGCTGAGATCGGCGGGCAGCGGCGGCTTGAGGGCGGGCGGCGGGGCGAACCAGCCGTCGGGCGTGGTGCGCGCGCCGGCGGGCGGCGCGGCAAGAGCCCCCGCGGCCGCCAACAGCAGCGCCGCCGTGCCTGCCGCCCACGTGCCCGCTCGCCGCGGGCCGGACCCCGTCATCCGACTGCTCATCCGTGTCCTCAATCGCGCCCCCGAGGCCAGGCTATTCTAGACGCCCCGGGAGCCGCCCACAATAGCGATGCGCGGCTGGGCGGGCTTCCGGAATTGCCGGGCCCGCGCCGCCGGCCCGGGTGTTTCATGCGTGAGCATCTGCCGCCCGGGCTCAGGCAGACGGGAGTGCCCACATGAGAAGTCGGCCTCTTCGGATCGCGATGTTGTGCCTGGTCGTCGCGTCGGCCGGGGCCGCCTCGGCCGACCTGCCAAGCCCCACCGACCTCGACTGGCTCCGCAAGGAGATCGGCGGCGACGGTGAGGCCGCCCTCGCCTACGCGGCGAAGGGCACGGTGTACCTGACGGAGCTGACCACGGGCCAGACGGAGCAGGTCGCCTCCGGCGGGTGCCCCGAGTTCTCGCCGGATGCCTCCAAGCTCGCCTGGACCGACGCCGACAAGGCCCTCGGACGGATGCGGAAGGGCGACAAGACGATCCGCGTGATCGCCGGGGGCATCGACGGCAAGGCGGGCGTGCACTGGGTCGCCGCCGATGCGGTGGTGGTGGTCAAGGGGCGCAAGTGGGTCCGCGTGACGCTGGCGGGCGAGCAGCGCGACGTTCCCGAGCTGACGAAGTTCGGCCGGGGCGGGGCGGAGTGCGACGTGAAGCTCGGCGCCGACGGCGTGTGGTCGTACGTTGTCGGCGGGAGCTGGCAGACCTCGGACGGCAGGGGGGGCAAGGCGTCGGGCCATTGCTCGTGGAGCCTGTCGCCGGACGGGCGGAGCGTCACGGGGCTTCAGGAAGGCCACACCACGTGCACGCTGACGGCGATCCGGCCCGGCGGGGCGAAGGGCCAGCTCAACTGGGTCTACGCCCGGGACAAGCCCAAGGGCTTCGACAACCATCGCTGGTCGTCGAACGACCCGCGCTTCATCGCCTGCCAGGACGAGAAGAACAACGTCATGGTCGTCTTTCGCGTCGGAACAACCCGGTGCACCCGCATGGGCCTCCGGGGCGGCGGCGAGATGTACGGCGACTTCACGGTGGGCGCGGGGCAGGGGGCGGCCTGGCCGGGGAAGGGCTCAGCCGGCGGGGCAAAGCCCTCCGCCAGCAGGCCGGCGAAGACCATCGTGCCGCCCGTTGAGTCGGGGGAGACTCGGCTCAACGCCTCGGCGGGCGACGGCGTGCGGTAGCCGGCGCCGGGCGGCGCAAAGAAGCGGCACGGCAGGCCTCGCTGCTTGCCGCGCCGCCTCGTTGCCTGTTCGTGAGGCCCACGCTATTTGACGCTCGACAGCTTCACCGGCGCGCGCGTCTTCGCGCTGATCATGACGGCCTCCAGGACGCGCTGCGTCTGGTAGGCGTCGGCGAAGTCGGGGAGCGGGACCGTCGGCTTCCTGCCGGCGAGCACCT
>CAZMDT010000027.1:5354-16806 GCA_964564965.1 uncultured Planctomycetaceae bacterium
CTTCATCAGGTCGGCGACCTGATTCACGAAGCCGTGCTCGTAGCCGATGATGTGCGCATCCGGCCACCATGCCCCCACGTACGGGTGGTCGGGAGCGTGCGTGCACATGACGGTCGTCCAGCCCTGGACGCCCCGGTCGGCGGTGGCGTCGTAGTACTCCAGCTCGTTCATCCGCTCGAAGTTGAACCGCAGCGCCCCCTTCGTGCCGTTGATCTCAAAGCCGTTGCGGTTCTGGTTTCCGGTGGCCTGGCGGGCGGCCTCGAAGCTGGCCACCGCCCCGCCGCTGAACCGCGCCAGGAACAGCACGGTGTCGTCGACGGTGACCTTGCCTTTTCTGGCGGCTTTCTTGAGCCCCGCGGCGATGCCGCCGGCGACCGTTCCGGTCATCAGGTTGCGCTCCTTGATGAACGTCTCGGTGATCGCGCCGGCGACCTCCGCGATCTCCTGCCCGGTGACGAAACGCGTCATGTCCACGATGTGCGCGGCCAGGTCGCCGAGGGCCCCCGAGCCCGCGAGCTTCCTGTCGAACCGCCACGCCAGCGGCACGTTCTCGTCCGCCCAGTCCTGCAGGTACACCGCCCGGACGTGGCGGATCGTGCCCACCTTGCCCGCCTTCACCAACTGGTGTGCCAGCGCCACCGCCGGGCAGCGCCGGTAGTTGTACCACACGAAGGTCTTCACCTTCGCCTTCTTCGCGGCGGCGGCCATCTCGCGGGCCTCCCTCAGCGTCCCCGCGATGGGCTTTTCGCACGAGACGTTCTTCCCCGCCGCCAACGCCGCCTTCGCCACCGGGGCGTGCAGGTAGTTCGGCGTCACCACGTCCACCAGGTCGATCTCCGGCGAGGCCACCAGCGCCCGCCAGTCCGTGGAGGCCCTCTGCCAGCCCCACTGCGCGGCGAAGCGCCGGGGCTTCTCCTCCGGCTGCCCGAAGGTCGTGTGCATCACGGGCGCCGCCGCCGGCCTGAAGAACTTGCCCACCTGGCCCCACGCGTTCGAGTGCGTCCGCCCCATGAATCCCTGCCCGATCAGGGCGACGTTGATCTGTTTCTTCTTCGCCATGGGTTGCTCCTTCATTCGCCGTTGTGCGAGGCCGCGGGCTGGTCGCCCGCGCCGCGGCCGGCAACTATAGAACCGCCCCGCGGCGCCTTCAAGCGCCAAGCCCCCACCCGCAAGCTTGAAAGCCAACCGCCGCATCGCTAGATTTGCGTCGCCGCGAGCAGCGCCGTTGCGGCGGCCGGCTCACGGCACACGGGCGCCGGCCCGAAAGGAGAACCACATGAGTCTCGAAGCCAAGCGGTCCGCCTGCGTGATCGTCCTGTTGTCGGCAGCGGTCGCGGTGGCCGCTTCGGCACCGGCCGACGAGGCCGCCACCGCCGACCTGTCCGCCATGGGCTTCCAGTGCGCCGTGGACGTGAACATCGATGCCTCGCTGAAGATGGAGCCCGTCCGCAAGGTGCTGGCGCGGAAGTTCGGGGCGGTCTGGCCGGCGGGCGATGGTGCGTTCGTGCCCCACGCCGGGGCGCGGGGCGAAGCGGCCTGGGTCTTCCCCGACGGTCGGATCGTCGCCGCCGGACGCCACGCCCTGTCCGACCGCAAGACGCTCGCCGAGGTCGAGCTCGCGTGGAAACGCGTCGCCCGCGTCGTTTCCGGCGTCGTCGCCGCCGTCAAGGAAGACGCCTGCTACTACCGATACCGCGCCGCCGGCGAGTTCTACACGCCGCAGGCCGACGAGTTCCAGTTCCTTTACGTCACGCTGCCCCGCTCCTTCGAGGGGTGGGTGCTCAACTGGCCCGACGCCCGGCAGACCTGGGCCGCCGTTGCCCTCTATCACGTGTCGTGGAATGCGACGCTCCACCTCGATGAGAAGGCCATCCTCGCCGGCTCCCGCTCGGAGCCGTCGGCCGTCGAGCTCGGGCGGGTCCGCTTCGGTGAGCACGCCATGAAGGGCGACGGCGACTTCCGCACCTGGATGGTGCTGACGGCGTTCTTCGGGCACCCGAACGGCAAGGTGACCCTGTACGACAAGTCCAACCGGTCGGTGGTGGCGCACGCGGCGTACTCCCGAGCGATGACCGTGCTGAAGCTGCCCGCGCCGCAGCGGCCGTCGTCGCCGGCGCCGAAGCCGGCCGTCACGCCGGCGGCCCTCGGCTACCAGGCAGCCGTCCGCGTGGACCTCGACGCCTCGCTCAAGATGGCGCCGGTGCGGCAGGCGCTGGAGAAGAAGTTCGGCACGGTGCACGCCGCGGGGGAAGGGCTGTTCGTGCCGCAGGCTGGCGCCCGCGGAGAGGCCGCCTGGGTCATGCCCGAGGGGCATCTCATCGTCGCCGCCCGGGCGCCGCTGACCGGCGACAAGGCGTTCTCCCAGCTTGAGCTGGCCTGGCACGGCGTGGCGCAGGAGGTCGCCTCCGTCGTTGCCGACGTCACCGAGAAGGCCATCGAAGAGCGCTACTTCCGCGGGGCCGAGTTCTTCACCGCCGGGCGGGGGCAGTTCCAGTACCTCTACGTCCTCGTGCCCCGCAGCTTCGACCAAGGTTGGGTTCTCAACTGGCCCGACGCCCGCCAGACCTGGGCGCGGCTGGCCGAGGCGCCGGTCTCCTGGACGGCCGCCCTTCACCTCGACGAGAAGCTCCTCGTTCAGGGCAACCGTAAGGAGCCCGTCAGCGCCGACCTCACACGGGTTCCGTTCGGCGAGCACGCCCTCGTGGGCACCGGCGACCACCGCACCTGGCTGGCCATCGGGGCCTACTTCGAGAAGCCCAACGGCGAGCTGCTGCTCTACAACAAGGCCAACACCTCCATGGTGACGCACGCGGCGTCGTCCTGGCCGCTCGATACGCTCGACGTACCGCCCTGCGGCGCCTACCCGAAGCGCTAGCCCGGCCGCGGGCGGTGAGGGGTGAGCGGGCGCGCGGCGCTACGGATACCCCTGCTGCACCTCCAGCCCGGCCCGGCGCAGCAGCGCCGGAATGCCCCCCTCGCCCACCAGGTGCCCCGCGCCGACAGCGACGAAGAACGTCCCCTCCGTCGCCAGCAGCGCCCGAATCTTCTCCGCCATCCGGACGTTGCGGTCCAGGAAGAATCGCTGGTACATCGGCGCCAGCCCCGGGTACGCGTACTCCTCCCGCACCAGCCGCTCCAGCGTCGCCAGGTCGCCCGACAGCCACGCCTCCACCAGCGTCTGCGCGGTGTCGGCCGCCTCCGGCATCCGCTCCAACGCCGAGCGAAGCATCGCGTCCTGAACCGTGTCCGGGTGGTCCGCCAGCGTGTCGATCTGCTCCTGGACCGTCTCCAGCGTCATGACGCGTTTGCGCCCGCCGCCCTCGCGGAGCAGGTACTCCTCCACGCCGAGTTTGGGCATCAGGCCGATGCCGGCGGTGGACTCGCCGGCGACGGTCCACGCCACGGCCCAGGGGCGCAAGCGCATCAGTTCCTCGATCCGCTGCTCGGCCCTGTGTCCCGCCGTCGCCTCCAGGTACTGGCGCAGCAGCGCCAGCGTCTCCGGCGTCACGTGGTTGTCCAGCGAGTCGCCCGGCGGAAGCTGCGCCGCCGCCGACAGGCGTAGCGCCGCCCCCGCCGCGGCGTCCTCGCGGAAGACCTCCGCCTCCAGAACGAGCGCCTCGGCCCGCCCGAACGCCGCCATGATCGGCTCGTCGAGGGGATAGAAGTCCGGGCGCCCGAAGTGGATCGTCCCCAGCAGGTACGCCGTGGCGGTCGGCGAGCGGACGGTGAAGAAGAGGCCCGCCCGCGACGGACGCCGGGCGTCCGCGGCGCTGTGGTCGGCGTCGTCGCCGCAGCCCGCCGACAGCAGCCCAACGAACACCGCCGGCAGAAGAGCTGCCCTCAGCCACCTGGCCCGGCCCCTGAGCATGCCCCGACCTTACCGCCCCTTCTCCCCGCCCGCAATCTACGGATAGCCGCGCCGGACGTCGAAGCCCGCGCGCTCCAGCAGCGCCGGCACCCCCTGCTCGCCCGCCAGGTGTCCGGCGCCGACGGCGACGAAGTACGTTCCCCCCGCCTGCAGCATGCGCCCCAGACGATCCGCCATGCGGGCGTTCCGCTGGAGGAAGAATTTCCGGTACACATACTCCAGGCCGGGATAGTCGTAATCCTCCCGCACCAGGCGCCCCAACTCCTCCAAGTCGCCCGACTCCCACGCCTCGGCCATCCGCTCCACGTTGCTGCGCGAGCCCCGCGCCCGCTCCAGCGCCGCACGCAGCATCGCCTCCTGCACCGCGTCCGGGTATCCCGAGAACGCATCCACCTGCTCCTCGACGGTTTCCAGCGCTATGATCCGCTTGTTGCGGGCGGCGGCCTCTCGCGCCAGGTGTTTCTCCACGCCCTGTTCGAAGGAGAGGTTCACGCCGGCGTTGGTTCGGCTGTCGACCCAGGCGGCCACCGCCCACGGCCGGCGCTGGAGCAGGTCGGACATTGCCCGATTGGCCTCGCCGCCCGCCGCCATGGCGACGTACTCCCGCAGAACGGCCATCGTCTCCGGGGAGACATGCCGGGCCAGCGAGTCGCCGGGGGGCAGTTGGGCGGCGGCCTGCATCTGCATGGCCGCTCCGGTCACGACATCCGGGTTGGAGACCTCCAGCTCGAGGACCACGGCGTCGGCCTGGCGGAACGCGTCCATGATCTCCTCGTCCAGCGGGTAGAAATCCTCGCGCCCGAAGTGGATCGTCCCCAGCAGGTACGCCGTGGCGTTCGGCGAGCGGACAACGAAGAACAGCCCTTCGCGCGACGCCCGCCGGCTGCTGGAGGAATCCTCGTCGTTGCCGCAGCCCGCCGCCAGCAGCGGAACCACGACCATCGGCACCAGCCACGCCCGCAGCCACCGTGTTCTTCCTGTGTTCATGCCGAGACGGTATCGCCGACGTCCGCCCGCCGCAAGCCGCCGAACCGCCAAGCCTACACGCCATCCGAAGATTTGGCAGCTTACGAGGAGCGCGCGCCGCGGCGGGATCTTCGACCTTCGATCCTTGTCATTCCGTGTTCGGGGTTGCGTCTTCCCGCCTTCCGGTCCCCCGGCCCGGCCGTGACCGGCCGAGGCTGGCGAGATACAATCCCGGCATGGACGGCGACGGCACTTCATGCGGCCCGGCGGACGAGAAGCTCGGGACGGCGGGGCGGGCGCCCGCCATCCGCGTCGGGCGGCGGCGGGTATCCGTGGAGGCGCTGCTCATCGCGGTCGTGCTCATCGTCCAGGCCTGCTCCTACCTGCCGCGCCTCACCGGCGAGTTCCGCTTCAACGCCCTCAACCCGCACGACAGCATGTTCTACGTGTGCCTCGGCCACTCGCTGGCGCACGGCCGCGGATACACCCGAAGCCTCGACCCCGCCCACTACGTGCCGCACGTCACCTGGCCGCCGGGGGTGCCGGCGCTGGTGGCGTTGAGTTACGCAGCCGTCGGGTCGCTTCTGCTGGCGCACGGGGCGATCGCGGCGGCGGCGCTGGTGAACACGCTGCTGTACTGGCTGCTGTTCCGGCGGTTCGTGCGTTCGTGGCGGCTGCGGGTGTTCGCGGTGGTGTGCATGGTCTTCTCGCCCGTGTACGACCGCCTGGCGACGGTGGTGATGGCGGAGCAGCCGATGATCCTGACGCTGCTGGCGAGCTTCATCTGCCTGGACCGCTTCGCGCGGGGCGGGTACCGGCTGGGCGGCTGGGCCGTCGGGGCCGCCGCGGCGATCGGCGCGGGCCTGCTGTTCAAGCCGTCCTGGCTGCCGCTGCTGGCGGCGTTCGGCCTGTGGGCGCTTCTGGACCGCCGCGGCGGGCGGACGTGGTGGCGGCGCGGCGTGCGGGCGGCGGCCGTCCTGGCGGTGGGGGTGCTGCCGTGGGGCCTCTGGCTGGCGCGATGCGCCGCCACCCCGCCGGGGCCGGGATGGGACGGATCGGGGCAGTTCGGCGCGCTGGTCCGCGGCGACCAGCTCGCCGGCGACCCGCTCGGGCCGATGGCGTTCGCCCACACCGCCTGGGACAACCTCAAGTGGTACGCAGCCCCGCGAATCCTCGACGCGTTCTTCGGGGCCGGGTGGTCCCTGCGCGAGCACCTGGGTTGGTCGCCGCCGCCCGCCGCCATGATGGGCGTGATCGCGCTGTTCGCCCTGTGCTGGCTGGCGACGGCGTGGCGGTTCGGCGGCCGAGGCTTCCTGGCGCTGGCGACGCTGCTGATCCCGGCGACGTTCCTGCTGAAGAACAACGGTGGGGCGGCCCGGTACTGGCTGGCGTGGACGCCGCTGGCCCTGGCCGTGATTCTCGTGGCCGTGGAGGCGGCGCACGCGCGGCTGCTGCGCGGGGCGGCGTGGGCGCGGGCGGCCGGCGGGGTGGCGATGGCGGCCCTGACGCTCGCGGCGGGCGCGGCGCTCGTCTACGACCACACGCGGCGCGTGCCGCAGGGCAAGCCGCAGTACATGGCCTACGTGGAGCTGATCGAGCAGGTGAAGCTTCGCACGCCGCCGGGGGCGGTGCTGCTGGGGGATTTCGTCCGCCCGGCGCGTCTGCTGGCCGACCGGCCGAGCCACCCGACCGAGGAGGACTTCGCGGCGCTATCGGGCAAGCGGCCGCCGCGGCGGGACCTCTACGCCGTGGTGCTCAACCCGCCGCCGGGCGAGCCGGTCGACTGGGGGAAGCAGATCGGTCGCGAGCGTCCGCCGGGCGAGGCCGTGGTGGTGGCGAGTAACGCGTTCTACACGCTCTACCGCCTGCTGCCCCCACCCGCGACGACCGCAACGGCCCCGGCGGAATGAGCGGCCGCCGCGCGGGCCGTCAGCTCTCCTCGCGCCCGGCCGGTTCGTCTTCGCGCACGGCGTGGATGGCGCCGCGCCGCCGCCCGCCCGGCTCGAAGCCGCGCGTCTCGGCGACGATGTAGAGCGGGCGATGGCGGACCTCGTCGTACATGCGGGCGAGGTACTCGCCCACGATGCCGATGACCATGAGCTGCACCCCGCCGAGGAACGACACGACGACGACCAGCGAGGTCCAGCCGGAGACGGTGTAGGCGCCGCAGAGCTTGAGGATGATGGCGGCCAGCCCGTAGAGGAACGACAGCCCCGCCACGAGCACCCCCAGGAACATCGCCAGCCGCAGCGGCACGTTCGAGAAGCTCAGCACGCCGTCGAGCGCCAGGCGGATCATCTTCCGCAGGGGGTACTTCGTCTCGCCGGCGAAGCGCTTCTGGCGGACGTAGTGCACGCTCGTCTGCCGGAAGCCCACCCACGCGAACATGCCCCTCAGAAAGCGGTTGCTCTCCGGCATGCTCCGCACCGCCTCGACGGCCTTGCGGTCCACCAGGCGGAAGTCGCCGACGTTCTGCGGAATCCGCGTCCTGGAGAGCCTGCCGATGAGGCGGTAGAACGCCGAGGCGGTGGCGAGCTTGAACCAGCTCTCCCCCTCGCGGCGCTCGCGGACGGCGTGGACGATCTCGTAGCCTTCCTTCCACTTCGCCACCAGCTCGAGGACGACCTCGGGGGGGTCCTGGAGGTCGGCGTCCATGATGATGACGGCCTCGCCGCCGGTGTAGTCGAGCCCGGCGGTGACGGCGACCTGGTGGCCGAAGTTGCGGGAGAAGTGGACGATCTTGAAGCGGGGGTCCTCGCGGTTGATCTCGACCATCATTTCGAAGCTTCGATCGCTGCTGCCGTCGTCGACGAGGATGGCCTCGCACGGGCCGTCGAGGCGCCCCATCAGGTCCGCCACCTTGGTTCGCAGCTCCGGCAGCGTCTCCTGCTCGTTGTAGACGGGGATCACGAAGGAGTAGGTCGGATGGGGTCTCGCGTGGTCACTCATGGCGTGGTTCCGTGGATTGATAGCCGTCAGGCATTGGTTTTCGGCGCCGCGGCGGCTTCGCGGGCCTTCGGGGCCTCGGCCGAACGCTTCTCCGCCAGCCAGAACACCAGCCCCGGCAGCGACAGCACCATCGGCGTCAGCCGGGCCAGAAGCGCCAGCGCCAGCGCCGCCGAGTTCATCGCCCCCGCCGCCTGGGCGAAGAACACGATGTACATGCCCTCGGCCACCCCCAGCCCGCCGAGGCTGATCGGCACGGCGGCGAGGATGTAGATGACCGGCACGTAAAGGAAGTAGAGGTACACGGGCACGTCGAGCCCGAGGGCGTGGCCGAGGCAGGCGATGCCCGCGGGCAGCAGCAGGTGGGTCAGGATGGTCAACACGCCGACGGTGGCGACGGTCTTGGGGGAGCGGGGCAGGTCGTGGAGCGTGTCGATGACGCGTTGGAAGTTCTCGCTCCGCGGCAGGCGCTTGATGATCCCCTCCAGGTGGAGCAGGCGGGCCACCGTCCGGCTGAACATCACCAGCGAGGCGCCCGCGATGATGGCGATGATGACCCCGACCGCCAGCGCCGCCCGCCGGGCCGGGCCGCTGCCCCACGTCAGCAGCGTCATCACCCCCGCCAGAAGCGCCATCCCCGCCAGTCCCATGAACCGGTCCAGCAGCACGGTCACCAGGGCGACCGTCCGCTGGTGCGTCCGCTTGATGACGAGGTAGCCGCGGATCACGTCGCCGCCGGTCGTGCCGGGCAGGAAGAAGTTCAGGAAGTGCCCGGCGTACATAAGGCGGATGGTCTCGCCGAGGCCGACGGGGATCGCCTTGTACCGCAGCAGCCACCACCACCGGACGCCCATGAGCGTGAGCTGCCCGGCGATGAACACGGCTGCCAGCAGCACCCACGCGGGGCGAATCTGCCGCATGACGCCGGCGATGCCCGGGCGGACGACCTCGCCCTCGACGGGCTGGAAGTCGCTGAGCGGGCGCCACGCCTCGCCGTCGGGCGTGGCGACGCGGAGCCGCTCGGGGCGGGCCTCGAGGACGCGGAGCTTTTGGCCGTCGGGGGTAACGGCGTAGTCGTACCACTGGACCTTTGAGACGGCCCAGACGAGCACGCCGATGGTGACGGCGAGCTTGACGGTGAAGATCAGTGCCTTGCGGACGTTGGTCTTCAAGAGGCGGTCTTCCCGGGCCGGTGAAGCCAGAGATTCTTATCGGCCATCGCACGGCGACGGTCAATGCGAATCCGCACGTCGGGCACGGTGCGTGGGAGGGCGCGCGGCTGAGGCCCCACGGGGAGGCGTGCCAACGTCCTTGGCGTCAGACCGCGCCGGGGCGAACCTTGCATTCGCAACCCGAATGCGCCAGAATGCCCGTTTCTTTTTGCCCCCGGCGAGGGGCGCCGGGGTTTCGATCGCTGCCTCGGACGGCGGCGGACGGAGCAGACCTGAAAGGCACTGACATGCTGCAAGACGACCTCTTTGCCGAGATCGCCACCATGCCGGCGATCGACGTGCACAGTCACCTCTCCCGCGACCAGATGGCCGCCGACTCGCTCGACGGGGTCCTGTTCTACCACATGGTGATGTACCCGCTGCGTGCGGCGGGCGTGCCGGAGGAGAAGCTCTGGCCGCGCCGGGCGCACGGCCTGCCGCCCAACACGAAGGCCGGCCGGGAGACGCGGCCCAGCCGCCCGCGGGACGAGTGGGTGCGGCACTTCCCCGCCATCGCCCAGACCGGCTTCGGCCGAATGGTCCGCATGATCCTCCGCGACCTCTACGATTGGGACGAGCCGCTCACCATGGAGGCCATGCCGCGGCTCGAGGCCCGTTTCCAGGAGCGTGCCGGCCAACCCGACTGGCCCCAGCACGTGCTCGAAAAGGCCAACGTCGTCCGCGTCTGCTCCAGCCAGCTCAACGTCCAGCCGCTCCAGCCGGGGCAGTGGGACGGCGGCATCCGCTTCACCCTCGAAGCCACCCCCGGCAGCGGCAGCCGGGAGATGCGCTCCTGGCAGCCGCGAATGAAGGCCCTCGGCGAGTACATCGGGCGCGACGTCACCACCCGCCAGGCCATGTACGACGCCGTCGCCGCCTTCTACGACAAGGCCCACTGGAACGGCAAGGACGTGCTCGTGGCGTGGGTGTCGTCACAGGCCGACTTCCTGCCCGTCGAGGCGTCCGCCATCGACGAACTGCTCGCCGGCATAGCCGACGGTCGGGAGCCCACGCCCCAGGAGGCCTGCACCATCGAGGGCGACTTCATCCGCGCGATCTGCGAGGCCAACCGCGCCCGCGCACGCGTCTTCCAGATCTGCTACGGCGTCCAGTTCCTCACCGACGGGGCGAACCATTCCATCTGCCGCACCGCCTCGCAATTCGCCAGCAGCATGGGCGCGCTGATCGGCGAGTACCCCCACATGCAGTTCAACATTCTCAGCGGCGTGGAGGCCGACGAGCAGACGTGGTGCTCGCTGTGTCTGGCGTACAATAATGTGTCGCTGTCGAGCTACTGGTGGATGACGTTCTATCCCGCCGTCATGCGCAGCGGCTGGGAGCACCGCTTCGACATGGTGCCGCTGTCGAACCTGTGCGCGTTCTTCAGCGACGGTTACTGCGTGGACTATATTTACGGCCGCCTGATGCTCACCAAGCGCGTGCTGTCGCAGGTGCTGGCCGCCAAGGTCGAGCGCGACGGCTGGACGACGGACGAGGCCCTGGCCGCGGCCCGGGCGGTGCTGTTCGACACGCCGCGCCGGCTGTTCCTGCCCGCCGAGCAGATCGACGTGTAGCGGCGGGGCCGCGAGCCTGTGAACTCGCGGGCGGGGCGCAACCAGCCGCCGGCGGGGAGCGGGCCGCCGCGGGCCACGGCCAGGCCGCACAGGAGGGCTGGAACCATGGCAGGCAGACCGCTGCGCGTCACGCGCCGGCCCGAGCAACTGCTCTGCGACGACAAGCGGGTGATCCTGCGGTACATGGACTTCCAGCATCCCCCGCGAATCCGCGCCATCGCCCGCCGCGTCTTCCGGATTCCGAAGAAGCACGTGCCGGCCACCCTCGCGGCACTCCGGCGGGGCTTCTACCACCGCCACCCGGACATCAACGCCGCCTTCCGCGACAGCTACGAGCAGGCCGCCAGGCATCTCCGCCACACCGCCCGACTGATCGATGACCAGAAGCTGCTCCTCGGCGCGTACCTCACGATGGAATACTCCATCGAGGCGGCCGCCCTGTTCAACCCCTCCATCGTGCCGCATCCCGACCAGACCCATGTGCCCCCCGGGGGCGTCCGGTTCCTCATGAGCCTCCGGGCCACCGGCGAGGGACACGTGTCCTCCATCGTCTTCCGCCGCGGGCTCATCGACCGCCGCGGGCGGATCAGCTTCGATCCGCCGCCGCGGTACGCCTACACGGCCCGGCCCCCCGCCGACAGGTTGGTGGCCAAGGCGCCGTACGTTCGCCGGCTGCGGGGGCACGGCCTGCCGGAGGAGCCGTTGGCGGCCGTGCTCGACAGCCTGCCCGACCCGTTCCGCCTCCCCCAACTGCGCGCCGCGTTGAAAGCGAGGCAGCGCTCGGACCAGGCGGCCGTCGGCCCGCGGGGCCTGTCCGGCACGATGCTCTGGATGGCCGAGGCCAACTACGAGCTGAGCTTTCCCGAGGATTGCCTTCCCGCCGAGAC
>CAZMDT010000028.1:0-16778 GCA_964564965.1 uncultured Planctomycetaceae bacterium
GGAACCGCCTGACATGACGCCACGCAACGCCACAGACCGATCCGCCGACCGGCTGATCGACCACAAGCTGCACCGCGCCTGGCGGAAGGAGCGGCGCTACTACCACACGCGCGGCCTGAGCGTCTTCCTCGTCTGGCTCGTGGGGCTGGTGCTGCTGGACCTGCTGGTGGACTGGCTGTTCCTGGAGCAGTACCGCCTGCCGGGGCTGTGGCGCACCGGGCTGCTGGCCTTCAACCTGGCCGTGCTGGCGGTGGTGGCGTACTACTTCTGGCTTCAGAACCTGCGCCCCTACGACCCCGTGCGCGTGGCGCTTCAGGTGGAGCGGAAGCACCCCGAGCTGAAGTCGCTGCTCGTGTCGTACGTGCAGGTGGAGGACCCCCACGAGCGCAGCACCGCCGCCTCGCCCGTCCTCATCGCCGCCTTTCGACGGCAGGCCATCGAGATCACCCGCCCCCTCGACTTCCGCGAGATCATCAGCTTCAGGCAGATCAAGTGGCTGCTGCTGGTCAGCGCGTGCGTGCTGGTGTTCTTCGCCGGCGCCAGCGCCTGGCAGAGCGAGTTCTTCAACACGCTGCTGCGCCGGATGCTCAACCCCTCCGCCCGGATCGAATACCCCACGCGGACGGTCATCGACAGCGTCTGGCCGGGCAACGACCGCCGGCAGGAGGGGAAGTCGGTGACGATCACGGCCCTGTGCCGCGGCGAGCTGCCCGACAAGGGCCTGCTGTACGTCCGTGCGGAGGGCGGCGACTGGGAGTCGCTGGCCCTGCCCGCCAGCAGCGGCAAGCCGGACGAGTTCGCCCACACGCTGACGGACCTCGACAACAGCTTCGAGTACTACGTCGAGGTGGGCGACGACCGCTCCGACACCTTCCGCCTGACGGTGGTGCCGGCGCCGAAGGTGCTCGATCGCGAGATTCTGCTGGCGTTTCCGGCCCACACCGGGCTGGGGCCCGGCCGGAACGAGAGCTACTACGTCGAGGTGCCGGTGGACACGGTGGTGACGTGGCGGCTGCGCCTGGACCGCCCGCTCGCGAAGGCGGAGCTCATCCGCGACGGCACGAAGCCGTTCGAGATGGCGCTGTCCGACGGCGGGACGCGGGTGGAGGTGTCGCTGAAGGCGGACACCGTCTTCGAGTACCACTTCCGCTGGCAACTGGCGGACGTGGGGTACGTCTACGAGACGCCCGGGCGCTACATGGTCAACGTGATCCCCGACGCCGCGCCCGACGCGGAGATCCTCGAGCCCATGCAGGACGAGGTCGCCACGGTCAACAAGGTGCTGAACGTGACGTTCCGCGCCCGCGACGACTACGGGCTGTCGCGGGCGTGGCTGGTGTATTCGGTCAACAGCGGCGCCTGGAACGAGTGGGCCGTCGGGCCCCTGTCCGGCAAGCTGGACACCCAGACCGCCCGCCGGCCCCTCCGCGAGCTGCTGCCCGACGTCAAGGAAGGCGACGAGGTCGTCTACTACGTCCGCGTCGCCGACAACCACGTGGGCGTCGCCAACAGCGGCAGCTCCCAGCGCCGCCGCATCGAGGTCGTCAGCCAGGCCGAGTACCTCCGAAGCATCGTCGAGGAGTTCCTCCGATGGGTCACGGAGGTCGAGTCCCTCCACGGCGAGGAGGTCGAGGCGTCCGGGCAGGTGGAGGATCTGAAAGACGCCGGAACGCCCACGACCACCGGGCCGTCGAATCCCTAGGGCCAGCGAACCGCGCCGACACCGGCGCCCGCCCGGGACGTTTAAGATGATGATGACCAACGAACGCAAGGGGTGAAGACCATGAGAACAGCGGCAGCGTGCATCCTGGCGGCGGCCCTGTTGTCGTGCCCGTGGGCGGCCGATGCCCAGCCGGCCGCCCCCGAGCGGGAGCTGGCGAACATCTCCGACCGCCTGCTCGACGAGGAGCAGCGCCAGCACATGGTGAACCAGCGGATGGACGCGGTGATCTCCGCGTTCCGCACGCTGATCCGCGACCTGGAGTCGAACGACCTGGCCACGGAGGGGAAGGGCCCGGTGCTGAAGCAGTTCGCCTCGGTGCTCGCCGTGCTGAACAGCAAGCACGTGCCGAACGCCGCGCAGTACCTGAAGGCCGCACGCGAGGCGCTGGCGGCGCTGCGCCCGAACCTCAACGCCGCCGACGGGGAGATCAAGATCATCGTGAAGCGGTTGGAGGAGCTGCTGGAGCAGGCGGACCGCGCCGGGGCCGTGGAGGACCTGCTCACCGAGCTGCGCCTCATCATCCGCAACGAGGAGAAGCTCAACGTCCGCACGCTGGAGTGGGGGCGGCTGATGCAGAACGCCGCCACCCGCGCCGACGCGGAGACGCAGCGCCCGCCGCTCACCCGCGAGCAGGGGCAGATCGCCGCCACCGTCCGCATGTTCGAGGGCAAGCTCGCCGGCGCCGCCGAGAGCGAGAAGGACGCCGCCCTCGCCAAGCAGCTCAACGCCGCCGCCGCGGCCATGAAGACCCGACAGATCGACAAGGTGCTCGACGGCGCGTCGGGCAGCATCGAGGGGCGCAAGCCGGTGGCCGCCGTGACGGCGCAGAAGGACGCGATCGAGGCGCTCAAGGAGATCGAGAAGCTCCTGATGGGCGACCCCCTCGCCGCCGAGATTGAGGCCATGAAGGGCGCCCGGGCCGCCCTCGCCGAAATCCTCGAAAACCAGACCAAGCTCACCGCCCAGACCGAGGCCGTCCTGCCCGAAAACTTCACCCAGCAGGCCCAGCCCCTCCAGGTCGACCAGCGAAACCTCCGCAACGAACTCGCCCAGGTCGCCCCCACCATCCCTCCGTTCGCCCAGCAGCAGGTCTCCCAGCCGGTCAATGCCGCCCAGCAGCACATGTCGTCGGCCGAGCAGGCCATGCAGCAGACGCAGCAGCCCCAGGCCGCCCAGAACCAGAAGCAGGCCGAGGCCGCCCTCCAGGAGGCCATCGAGAAGCTCGACCAGCAGATCGCCGCCGCCGAGGCCCTCCAGCAGCAGATGGCGCAGCTCGCGGAGATGATGAACGCGATGCAGCAGGCGATGGAGCAGATCAACGCGTTGGCGCAGCGTCAGGAGCAGATGAACCAGCAGACGGCGCAGGCGACGCCACAGGCGATGCAGCCGATGGCGCCGCAGCAGTCGAACCTGGGCCAGGAGGCCGCCCAACTGTCCCAGATGCCCGCGGCCACGCCCGCCGCCAGCCCCCTCCAGCAGGCCGCCCAGCAGATGCAGGCCGCCTCGCAGCAGATGCAGCAGGCCAACCAGCCCCAGGCCATGCAGCACCAGCAGAACGCCATGGATGCCCTCCAGCAGGCGCAGCAGGCGATGGAGCAGGCGATGGGCATGCAGCCGGGCGAGCCCGGGCAGCCCGGGCCGCCCGGGCCGCCCATGCCGGGCATGATGCCCGGCATGATGCCGGGGATGGTGCCGGGGATGATGCCGGGGATGGTGCCGGGAATGATGCCGGGAATGATGCCCGGCATGATGCCGGCCCTCATCGCCGGCGGGCTGACCGACCAGCCCCAGGAACCGGGCAGCCGGGAGTTCGGCTTCGAGCCGGCCGGCGGGCCCCAGGCCGCCCGCGACAACACGCACTGGGACTACCTCAGCCCGAAGGACCGCGAGGCGGTGAAGGAGAACTTCGCCCGGGAGCTTCCGCTGGAGTACCGCGAGATGCTGAAGGATTACTATGAGTCGCTTTCGCAGTAGGATGCGCGTCCGACCGGTCGCGCTGGCGTGCTGCGCGTCGCTGCTGCTCGAGTGCGCCGCGCCCGCCCTCGCACAGGATGACGAGCGGACCGTCCAGATCGCCGAGCTGTCCCCGCGGGCCGAGCGGGCCATCGAGGAGGGCCTGGCCTGGCTGGCGAAGCGCCAGAACGATGACGGCAGTTGGGGCGGGAGCCACCAGGCCGCCGTCACGGCCGTCTGCCTCATGGCGCACATGCTGAAGGGGCACTTCCCGAAGCATGGCCAGTACGGCACGGGGCTGGACAAGGCGGTGGGGTTTCTGCTGGCCCGGGCGAAGCGCGGGGCGGGGTACTTCGGGGGGAACATGTACGAGCACGCGCTGTCGACGCTGGCGCTGTCGGAGGTGTGGGGGATGAGCGCCCGGGAGGAGATCCGCGACACGCTCAAGCTCGCCGTGGACGTGATCCTGCGCTCGCAGTCGCCCTCGGGCGGCTGGCGCTACCACCCGTACCCGCACGACGCGGATATCTCCGTCACCGTGATGCAGATCGTCGCCCTCGTGTCGGCCAAGGAGGCCGGCATGTACGTCCCCCAGAAAACCATCGACCGGGCCCTCGCCTACGTCAAAGGGCTCCAGGTGCGGTTCACCGGCGGGTTCGGCTACACCGCCCCGCGCAGCGAGGGGTTCGCACGCTCCGCCGCCGGGGCCATGTCGCTGCTCATGTGCGGCATGAACCCCAACAGCCGAGAGGTCCAGGCCGGCCTCGGGTACCTCCAGCGGAACGCCAAGGGCAACCTCGCCAACTGCAGCTTCTACTTCTACGCCCACTACTACGCCGTCCAGGCGATGTACCAGGCCGGGGAAAAGTACTACCAGTCCTGGTACCCGCAGATCCAGGCCGCCCTGCTCCAGCGGCGCCGCAGCGACGGAAGCTGGACCGGCGGGCGCGGGGGAACGGAATACTCCACCGCCATGGCCATTCTCGTCCTCGGCGTGCCCTACCGATACCTGCCGATCTACCAGCGATGACCGAAGCTTGCAGAAGGCTGATGGCCGGCGGCGCGGCCGCGGCGCTCGCGGTGGCGCTGTGCGCCGCCTCGGGCGCCGGCACGGGCGCCCCGCCGACCCCGCGCCAGGCCGAGATCGCCCGCGCGATCGACGACCTCCAGCCGCCCCCGCGGGGCGCCGACACGTGGATTCTCCGTTACCGCGCCATCCGCCGGCTCGCCGGCTGGAAGGCCCGCGAGGCCCGCCCCGCTCTGGAGCAGGTCCTCACCGGCGAGGCCCACCCCTGGCTGCGGGGGCAGGCGCTGGTGGCGCTGGCGGAGATATTCGGCGAGCCGATCCTGCCGACCGCGCTGGCGCACGCCGCCGACCAGGCCGACGGGCTGCGGGCCGGCGCCGTCGAGGCCCTCGGCGTCATCGCCTCCCCCAAGGGCGACCCCGCCGTCACGAAGGCCCTCCAGGACTCCTCCGCGGACGTGCGCTACCGGGCGATCGTGGCGATCGCGCGTCTGCGGCGGGCGAAGGCCTGGCCGATCGTGGCGCCGCGGGTCCGCTGGCCCCCGGAAACGCCGGACGCCCCCCCCCCCACGCCCGAGCAGGCACGCCAGACGCGCGTGGCGGCCAAGGCGCTGCCCTACGTGGCCACCCCCGAGGCGCAGCGGAAGCTCATCGCCCTCCTGAAGCATCCGGACCCGGCCGTCCGCCTGGAGGCCGCCTACGGCCTGCGGCAGTTCGCCAACCCCGACGCGGCGCCGGAGCTTCTGGAGCGGATGGGGCGCGACGGCGACGAATCCGTCCGCCGGGCGGCGGTGGCGGCCCTGCTGGCCTACCCGCCCGAGGCGCTCGAGTCGCACCTGCTGGCGGCGATGAAGAACAAGGACGCCATCGACCGCCACGAGGCGGCGCTGACGCTGCTGGCCCGCCGCCCGACCCGCACGGCGTGCGACACGGTGGCCGCCCTGCTGCGGACCGCCCCCGCCGACTACCGCGCCCAGAACGTTCGCATGCTCGCCCTGCTGGCCCGCGGCGAGGCCGACCGCTACCACGACATCTTCCGGACCTTCCTGACCGACCCCGGCGCCGCCGAGCGTCGCCAGGCCGTCCGCTGTGTGGCCGCCTGCAAGGAGCTGGACCACTTCGCGGTGCTGAAGCCCCTCGTGGCCGACGGCGAGGAGGGCGTGCGCCTGGCCGTCATCGACGCCCTGGAGCAGGCCACCGAGGGCGCCCCGCCGGAGGGCATCCTTGCGTACCTCGCGCCCGCGCTGACCCACGCCGCCGAGCGGACGTTCCGCCAAGCGGTCGACTTTGCCGCCGAGCGCGTCCAGCCCGAGCGCCTCGCGAAGTCGCTGGGGCCGCTCGAGAGCATCCTCGCCGGGCCCGATGAGAAGCGGCGGACCTACGTCGCCAAGGCGTTCCAGCAGCGGGCGGGCGAGGACGCCCGCCGCCAGATCGCCCGCGCCCAGGGCTACCTCACCGACTGGATGGTCCTGGGGCCGTTCCCCAACAACAAGCAGAACAGCGGCTTCGCGGTGGCCTACCCGCCGGAGCTGGAGATCGACTTCAAGAAGGCCTACAGCGCCTACACCTTCGCCGAGGGGGCGGCGTTCAACGTCCTCGAGCCGCCCAAGGAGAACGAGAAGCCGGCGGAAGACAACGGCGCCCAGCCCGCCCCCGCCGGCGACGCCCCTGATGCCCCGCCCCCCGAGCCGCCGGGGCTGTCCGTCGTTCCGCCGCAGAAGGGCGGGCGGACCATCGTCCGCTACGTGCTGCCCCTGCCGGCCGCCAAGGACCTCCGGCTGCGCCTGGCCGCCCGGCTGAGCGACGCGCAGGCCAAGACCGACGGCGTCGAACTCGACGTGACCGTCGGCGAGGCCTCGCTGCTGCTGCGGCAGGTGCCGCGGCAGGCGGCGCCCGTCGAGGTGAGCGTGGACCTGTCAGCCTACGCGGGCCGGCGCGTCCCCGTCGAGCTGGCCGTGGATTCGCTGCGCGACGCCACGCGCGACCGGCTCATCCTGACCAGCCCCCGCGTGGCCGCCGACGGCAAGGTTGCCCTCGACCTCGTCGCCCTCGCCACCCAGGCCGTCGCGCGAACCGAGGTCGCCGGCGAGCAGACCGAAAAGCTCAACTGGCGGCAGGTCCGCCTCGCCGACACCACCGGCCAACTGGCGCTGCACGACATCTTCCCCCCGCCGACGCACTACAAGGTGGCCTACGCCGTGGCCCAGTTGACCTCGGCCGCCGCGCAGCCCGTCCGCCTCCACGTCGACGCCGACGAGGGCTGCATCGTCTGGCTCAACGGCAAGCAGGTCTACGCCGAGCCCGCCCGAAAGGCCGCGGTGCTGCCCGTCACGCTCGAGAAGGGCGACAACCGCCTGCTCGTCAAGGTGGCCAACCTCATGGACTGGTGGTACGTCAGCATCCGCGTCGCCGACGAGAAGGGCGCGCGAGCGGCGACGGTCAGGGGCTGGCCGTAGGGGCGGTGGCGGGACGGCTGGCCGGCGGCGGCGGGTCGGCGCTGAGGTGGACGCCCCTGACCATTCCGCGCCCGTCGAGGGCCACCAGCTCCAGCCAGAACCCCCACCCCCCGTTGCTTTCCTGCGCCTTCACCAGCAGCTCCGACCAGCCGGCGGGCAGCTCGATCTTCTTGCGGATCTTTCCGGGATGCCACCCGTCGCCCCACGTCCAGGTGCACGCCAGGCGGCGGTTGAGGTAGACCCAGCCGTGGTCGTCCACGCCGAACTCGAGCCAGCACGTCCGGGGCTTGTCCGAATACGCCCAGCAGACGGCGTAGCCGTAGCACTCGTCCGGCGGGCCGCCGACCTCGCCGCCGTAGAAGGCGTTCAGATCAATCCCCCCCGCCTCGCTGTTCAGGATGCGCCAGCCCACCCGCTCGCCCAGCTTGCCCGTGGGGTGCGTGGCGCCCAGGTCGATCGCCCCGGGCGCCTCCTCGAACGCCGGCGGCCGCGACCCCTCGCCCTTGCGCCAGATGGGCCCCAGCACACGCCAGTGGCGCACGAACGCCTGGTCCTTGTAGGTGTGGTCGCTGCGGTAGAAGTACGCCGCCTCCTCGCGGACTTTGCAGGCGATAATGTCCTGCTCCACCGACGCCGCCGGGTCGGGCGCGCCCGTGGCCTCGTAGCACGCCTGCATCCGCAGCAGCACGTCCAGCGTCCTCGGCGAGTCCGGGTTCACCCGCAGGAACCAGCGGTGCAGGGCGAGCTGCCGCTGCGGGTCCTCGCCGGCCTCCAGACGCACCAGCGCGTTGTAGTACTCCCAGCCCCAGGCCGAACCGTCCATCGCCGGGATGTTCCGCCTCAGCGCGGCGACGGCGCCGTCCCGGTCGCCCGGGGCGCAGGTGGCCGGCGGGCCCACAATGTGCGAGGTCACCGGCGGGACGAAAGCCGGCGGGGTGTAACGCTCCGCCTCCGCCCACCGGCGGTTGGGGTCGTTGCCGTGGGCGCGCACGCCGCTTTCCACCGGGTGGTCCACCCACACGCAGTAGCCCGCCATCTCGCCCGGCGGGAACGCGTCGTCCACGATCACCTGCTCCCCCCCCTCCCCGACGACGGCCGTGCGGTCGAAGTACACCTGCCGGCCCCGGTGCAGCCGGTACTCCAGCCGGTGGATCGGGCGGTTGTGCATGTCGAGGGCCACCAGCGGCACGCGCAGCTCGAACCACTTGCCCGTGGTGCCGCGGATCGGCGTGCGGTCGTGCCACCAGGCGGGGGCGCCCGTGTTCCGCCAGGGGGTGATGGCGCCCTCGCCCCACACCGCCCGATGGTCCCAGGCGTCCTCGCCGTCGCGCCCGTCATTCAGCGACAGCGCCACCGTCCGCACCTCCTCCGGGAAGTAGACCCACTGCGACAGGTACGCCCGGGTCATCTCGACGTACAGGCGGCGGGCGGCGTCGGGGACGCCGGCGGCCTGGGCGGTCTTGAGCACGGTGGCCACGGGGTCCCGGCTGCCGGCGGATCGCAGCGCCTGGTCGAGCATGGTCATCAGCCGCAGCCTGATTCGCCGGTCTGAGGCGGCGCGGAGCAGGTCGCGATACTCGCGGACGTAGTAGTCTCGCCCGGCGGCCCGCTGCCCGAAGTGCTCGCGGAGGAACCGCGTGGATTCCTCGAGCCCCAGCGACGCCTTCGCCGTCGCCAGGGCCGCCTGCTCCTGCCGGTACGTCATGTCCCGCCGGCGGAGCGGCGCGTGCAGGCCCTCGACGAGGTCCGGGCCGCGAAGCCCCTCCCCGAACCGCAGCACCGCCACCGGGCCCTGCCCGTCCCGCTCGTCCCACACCGTCGCCGCCACGCCCGTGACCTGCGAGTGCCACGCCAGGCGGATCATCTCGTCGACGGGAATCGCTATCTCGTAGGCCGTCGTGCCGGGGCGCACGTCGTGCGCCACCGCCGCCCGGATGCCGCGGACCTTGATGGGCTGCTGCTGCACCAGCCGCACGCCGCCGTCGCGCCCGCGCCCCACCAGCAGCCGACAGCGGCGGTCGTGGGCCCACGGGTCGTCGGTGCCGAAGCTCAGCTCCAGGTAATCGCCGCCGGCGCAGGGATTCTCGCCGTAGAAGGCCCGGGCGTCCTCGTCGCTGCACACCACGGCGATGTAGAACCTCTCGGCGTCGTGGGCGAGCATGATGCGCCCGGTCCGCCCCGCCTCGCCCGCCATGGGGTACCCGCTCGCGAGGTCCCACTCCTCCAGCGATCCGTCCACCCGCACCGGCTCCCGCCGAAGGTACATCATGTGGACTTGGCGCGGCGGCGCCTCGGGCGGCTCGCGCGACGGGGCGTAGGCGTACAGCCCGCCGGCGCCCGCCACCAGCAGCGTGCTGCCCCGCCACAGGGCCTCCGGCGCCAGCCCGGCCACCGGCCAGGCCTCCTCCTCGTCCCGCCGCCCGCCGCCGAGCGAGTCGGCGAACTCCAGCGCGTGCCCGGCGAGGTGCGCCGGCTTGCCGCCGGCGGCGTCGGTTCCCCGCGCGAAGGCGTCCACGCGAAGCCCCATGTGCCCGGCCGTCACGATGAACAGCCCCTCGGGCGTGGCGGTGAAGCTGACCACGTTTCCGCTGATGCCGTCGGGCAGCTCGTAGCGCGTGACGACCCGGCGGGTCGGCAGGTCCAGCACGACCATGCCGTTGCCCTCGCGCTCGTAGAGGCGGTCGCCGCGAATGCTGCCCGGATGCTCGCGGATGAGCAGGTAGTCGGGCGCGCCTTGCCGGAGGACGTAGTAGCGCGGCTCGACGCCGCGATCGCGGCTCGTGCGCCGCAGCAGCACCCACGGGCCCTCCGCCTGGAGGAGGCTCAGCGTCGTCCGCCCCCGCCGGCTGTAAGCCGGCAGCTCGACGTTCCAGCTCACGGCGTCCTGCCCGCCGTCGAGGGCGAACAGGTGCGCGCCCTCGTCGGAGGTCGCCACGACGGTCCCGTCGCGCACGGCCATGGCGTTGAGGTGGCCGATGGGCGCGGGCGGGAAGCGGCGCCTGCCGACCACCTGCCCGTCGGCGAGGCGGCACACAACGTGATACGACCGCCACCGGCCCTGAAGCTGCGCCCCGAACAGGTGCAGGTTCTCGCCGATGATGGCGAACTCGCGCCGGTTGTACTGCTGGCGGTTGGACAGCTCCTTGAGGAGGCGGCGCTCCCAGAGCAGCCGGCCCGTGGCGATCTCGACCACGGCGACGTAGCGGGCGTCCTTCAGGTCGGCCAGCACCAGGTACTTCTGGCCCACGTGGTGCTGCTCGATCGGGCGCCGCGGGGCGAGCCGCCAGCGGAGCCGCCCGTCGGCGGCGTCGTAGCCGACGGCGTAGTCGGGGTAGATCGCCACGATCACGCCGCCGCGCCAGTACACGGCCTCGAAGCCGGGGCGGACCAGGCTGCGCCACGCCACGGCGCCCCCCGGCGTCAGCGCCACGCGCTCCAGGGCGCCCTGCGAGACGACGATCCCCGCGTCGGCGGGCCCCTCGCCGGCCGGCGGCAGGACCAGCCCGGGACCCGGCCGCTCCAACTCCCACGCCTTCGCCAGCGGCAGCGCCAGCGGGCCGCCCAGGCCCCCCGACGACGACGGCGCCGGCCCCCCGCCCGAACGCCGCGAGATGCCGATGATCCCGGCGCGGCGGGACTCGCCCCCGTCGCCCACCAGCTCGAACGCGTACATCAGCCCCTCCGCCCAGCCGGCCTTCTCCACCGCCACGCCCGTGTCGGCGGACACGCGGACCAGCCCGTCCGGCGTGCCCACGTAGATCGACCCGCCGCGCAGGATCGGCCGCGCCGTCACGCCCGCGTCCATGCGTCGCAGCCACACCGGCTCGCCCGTGGCGGCCGAGGCGGCGCAGAGGTGCGCGTCGTCGGCCAGAAGCAGCGTGCCGTTCCGCGCGCCGATCAGCTCGCCGGAGGGCAGGAATGCGGCGTCCCACGCCGGCGCCCCGTCGGCGCGGTTCACCGCGAACACCCCCGTGTGATCCCGCGGGGCGAACACCACCACCTCCCCCACCACGAGCGGGGCCACGCTCTGACGCCGAAGCGACGGGGCGAGACGGTTCTCCTTCGACACCCGCTCGTAGCCGCGAATCCACCGCACCATCCCGTCGCGCGCGTCGCAGCACGCCACGATGCCCATGCAGGTCGAGGCGTACACCCACCCCGCCTCGGGCGTCACCGCGGCGCCGTAGTGCGCCAGGCTCGGGCGCCGGCTGGTGAAGCGGGAATCGCGCGGGTCGTGGATGCCGATGTTCTCGTGGCCGAGGAGTCGGCTCCACAGCACGCGGCCGTCGGCGGCGTCCATGCACACCAGGTACGTGGGCGTCTTGATGAACACGCCCGTGGCGACGGCGAGGACGTAGAGCCGCCCGTCCGCGGCGGCCGGCTCGCTGATCGGCCGCCGGCCTTCCCAGGCGGCCTCGCCCGCGCTCGACCAGCGCATCCGCCCGGTGGCAAGGTCGATGGCGGCGACGGCGTCCGGCTCGGCGGTGGGGAGGTCGAGCCCCCAGCGACAGTAGAGGACACCGTCGTGAACCGCCGGCGGCGTGGCGGCGGGGACCACGAGCGTCCCGCCCCCGCGGCGGTTCTTCGTTTCGCCCCCTCCCGCCTGGCGACCGGTGCGCACCCAGGCGGGCTTTGCGGCCCCCGGAGCGAACCGCGCGAGCAGGTTCGGCCCGTAGGCGAGCAGCCCGCCGTCGGCCGTGCGGAGCACCGCCCCGTGCACCGACCGCATCGACGCCAGCGCCTCGTACGGCAGGCCGCGGAGCTGCGCCGGCGCCCACGCCAGCGCCACGGGCATCTGGAGCGCCGTCTGGGGCGAACCCGCCAGCGGCGGGCCCGCCGCCTCGCCCGGCGCCTCCGGCAACGAGGCCAGCAGGCGCCGGCGGATCGCCCCCGCACGCTCCATGCCCCCCAGCCAGGGCAGCAGGGCCTCGGGCGCGACTTCATCGGCGGCGGCCGTCAGGGCCCCCCGCCCGCCCGCGCTCTGCGCCAGCGCCGCCCAGCGCCCCACCCGCGCCCGCGACCGCAGCTCGCCGTCGGCGGCGAAGCCCAGCACGTCCTGGAAGCATCGCCGGGCGAGCCCCGCCTGCCCGTTCTGGAGCGCCCGCTCGGCCTCCGCCAGAAGCGCCGCCTGCGCCGAGGCCGCCAGCGGCACGTGCCGGAACAGGTCCACCATCGACTGGAACGCGTCCGTCCGCTCCGCCACGGCCAGCCGGGCGCGGGCCTCCCGCTCCTGAAGCCCCCGCAGCCGCAGCAGCGCCGCCGGACGCTGCCCGAGAAGGTACCCCGCCGCACGCTGCCAGAACGATTCGTGAACGCCGTCCGGCCCGACGGTGAGGCCCTCGGCGGCCGCCGCGTCCAGCAGCAGCTCGTGCGCCACCTCCGACTGCCCCTCCGGCAGCATGCTCGTCAGCATCGCCAGCCGGCCTTCCAGGCCCAGCGCCCGCGGAAACACCGGCGCCCGCGCGAGCACCTGCTCCTCGAGGTCCCGCGGCAAGCGGCGGAGATCGACGCCCCGCGGCTCCAGCCGCCGCAGCTCCTCGAAGACGCCGGCGGCCTCGCGCAGCCGCCCCGCCGCCAGCAGCAGCTCTCCCTGCTTCCAGAGCAGCCAGCCGTCGTCGGCGGGCAGGTGGCGGTGCAGCGCCTGCCAGTCGAGGTGGGCGTCCACCAGCCGGCGGTCGCGAAGGTTCAGGTCCAGCCGCGCCCGCAGGGCCTTCACCACCGCGGCGTGCGTGTCGGGCAGGTGGCCGGCGTCGTTCAGCGCGATCACCTGCCGGGCGGCGTACTCGATCCACTGCCGGCGCTCCTGGTCGCCGGGGTTGTCCAGAATCCTCCCGAGCAGCTCGACCGCCAGGGGCAGCCGCCCCGGACAAGCCTCGATGAGCGAGCGACGCTGCTCGTTGGCCTCGTCGACCTCGCCGAGCCGCTCCAGCAGGTCTGCCGTCCGCGCCCGGGCGGCGAACACGCGCTGCTCGTCATCGGCGTACCGCTCCGCCAGGGCCGCCAGCAGGTCGATCTCCAGCCGCCACAGCCGACGCTCCCGCTCGCGCGGGTCGCTCACCGCCGCGGCGACCTGCTTCTGCCACGCGGCGAGGTTGCGCTCGTGGGTCGCCTCCCAGCCGTCGGCCCACTCGATGGTCGCCTCGCCGGCCTCCGCCGCGGGTGCCTCGTCGGAGCCTTCCGCGTCTTGCGCGCGGGCGCCGGCGGCGGCAAGCAGCACCGCGGCGCAGCCCGCCAGCGCGACCGCCGCGGGCCAGGCCCGCCGGGTTGTCCGTTCGCCGAGCACGTTCCTCGAAGCAGTATACACCAAGGCCCCTCCCCCCGCGGCGGGGTGCCCTTGCCGCGGCGCGCCCTTGCCCCGCCGCCGCCCTTGTGTAACCCCGCCGGCGCCGCAACGGCGCCTGGTGAACTCGTGAACTCGTGAACTCGTAGACTCGTGAATTCGTGAACTCGCGGATCACCGCGTCTCGACGAGCCGCGGCTGCGAAGGCGCGGTCACGTTGATGCTGGTCTCCACCTGAGCAGTCGCTCACGCTGGCGGCTCGTTGTCGAATCGCGTGGGGCTGTGCCGGTTGGCCTCTGCGCAATGCGCGCAATCCGCGGATGGATTCCGGACGCCTCCGCGGATGAATCTGCGGACCAAGCTGCGCCCCGCCCATGAGCGGCGCGGGCGTCTCGGCCGGGGCGAAGGCGCCCGGCACCAGGCGCCACGCACAGTCGCGGCGCGCCGGCGTTGTGCGTGGAACACTTTCTTCCCCCCGGCCTCGCCGGCCTGGGGCTGAGCGGAAATTGGCGGAATCCTCGATGAACTGCTTGACTCCATGCGTTAGATATGTTATATAGAATACTCTATCGGATCGCAAGTACGATGGAATCGAACACGCGAATGCGCAATCAGCGGAACACCGGCAAGCCCCCGGAGCGTCGAGCCCTCCTCGGCCCTCGGGGAATGCCGACAGATGGCGATCCGTCAGCACCGCTCCGTCCACGGATGCGACGGCCGGACGCCCACTGGAGATCGTATTCATACTTGACTTTTAGAGAAATGCGCGCTTTCTGCACGCCCGAGTCTGTAACTCCTTCATCAGAAGTGCGTTGCGCCAAAACCAACGCGCAAGAACGCGCAAGAATGCGCAAGAACGCGCAAGAATCGGGAAGAATGCGCAAGAACCGGGAAGAACGCGCAAGAATGCGCAAGGACGCGCAAGAAGTCGGAAGGGCTGAGGCCGGAGGGCTGAGCACTGGGTGCCCGGAAGGGCGGAGACGGGAATTGGCACCGGCTGAGCGGCAGAACGTGGCGTCAGTCGGCGAGCGTGTCGGCGTGCTCGAAGATGCCGTCCATGGCCGGGAGCATGTCGGCAAAGCCGCCCGTGGCCGTCAGCCTGCGGTCGGCGTTGTCGAACGTGGCGGCGTGGCCGGCGGCGAAGCCGATGTTGACCTTCTCGGCCTTGTGGTTCGTCCGCTTCGGCACGCCGGGGATGTCCAGCAGGCTGTTGGCGTCGGTCACGAGTGCGGCCACCGGCTCGCCCCGGGCGTTGAGGCCGAGGTCCTCCAGCTTCGCGCTCGGCGTGTCCAGCGGCTGCCGGGCGTCGAGCTGGCGGTAGAAGTAGGAGCAGAAGGCCATGTCGTCGGCCACCCGGGTGCGAATCTTCCGAAGCTCCTCCACCGGGTCCGTCGTGTCGTCGCCGGGGCAGAACATCGCCTGCTCGTTGGTCAGGTGGTGCTCCAGCAGCGCGCCGTGGGCGTTGTAGGCCTGGGCCAGGCCGATCCAGATGTTGTTGCTGGCGACCTCGTTGGTGGGCGGGGTTCCGGGCCCGGCGAGGGGGAAGTCCGGCCCGACGGGAATGGCGTCGTTCTGCTCGGAGGCGTACATCTGGACGGCCTTGAGTTGGGCGTTGAGGCGCGTGAGGCAGGTGACGCGCCGGGCGACCTGCATGGCGGCGTTCAGGGACGGCACGATGATCGACACGAGCAGGCCGATGATGGCAATGACCACAAGCAGCTCCACCAGCGTGAAACCATCGCGGCGGGCGTGGGTGGTGTATCGGGTATGCGTCATGGCGGGTCGGTATCTCCTGCGCATTGTAACACGCAAGGGGCGGGGCCGTTCCGGCCGTTTCGCCCGGGCGGGCCGGGAGCGAAGCGGCCCGCCGCGGGGCGGGCCACTACTGGGAGCGGGTGGATTCGAACCACCGTAGGCTAATGCCGACAGATTTACAGTCTGTTCCCTTTGGCCGCTCGGGCACACTCCCGCAGGGGCGAGAAAGCTACGCTATTATACCGGACGTGTCAACCCGGGCGGGCGGCAACCGCCGCCGCACCGCACCGCGTCGGCCCCGCCGCCGGCCGGAAAAGGCCCGCCCGCTACTCCGCCTCCGCCAGCCAGACGGAGTAGTTGGGGGCCTCGTGCGTGATCGTGATGTCGTGCGGGTGGCTCTCGGTGAGGGAGGCGTGCGAGATCCGCAGGAACTTCGCGTGGGTGCGGAGGTCGCCGATGGTGTGGGCGCCGCAGTGGTCCATGCCGCTTCGCAGCCCGCCGATGAGCTGGTAGACGAAGTCGGCGAGCGGCCCGCGGTAGGGCACGCGACCCTCGACGCCCTCGGGGACGAGCTTCCCGCGGTCGATGGCTTGGCCGTAGCGGTCGGCGGAGCCGGCCGCCATCGCGTCCATCGAGCCCATGCCGCGATAGGTCTTGAACCGCCGCCCGCGATAGATGACCAGATGCCCCGGCGACTCGTCCAGCCCGGCGAAGAGGTTGCCCATCATGGCGCAGGACGCCCCGGCGGCGAGGGCCTTGACGATGTCGCCGCTGTGGCGGATGCCGCCGTCGGCGATGACCGGCACGTCGTGGACGTCGCCGACCTTGGCGCACTCGCGGACGGCGGTGATCTGCGGCACGCCCACGCCGCTGATGACGCGGGTGGTGCAGATAGCCCCGGGCCCGATGCCCACGCGGAGCCCGTCGGCGCCGGCGGCGATCAGGTCCTCCGCGGCGGCGCCCGTGGCGATGTTGCCCGCGATGACGTCGATGGCGTGGGCGGCTTTGATCTGGCGGACCGTCTCGAGGACGATCTCCTTGTGCCCGTGGGAGGTGTCGATGACGATGACGTCCACGTCGTTGCGGATGAGCATGTCGACGCGGTCGTAGTCGAGCACGCCGACGGCGGCGCCGACGCGGAGCCGCCCGCGCCCGTCCTTGCAGCTCCGCGGAAACTGCTTGATCTTGTCGATGTCCCGCATCGTGATCAGCCCGGCGAGGCGGTCGCGCTCGCGGACGAGCAGGAGCTTCTCGACCTTATGCCGGTTGAGGATCTGCTCGGCCTCGTCGAGCGACGTGTCGGCCGGGGCCGTCACGAGGTTCGTCTGCGTCATCATCTCGCCGATGGTGGTGTCGCCGGAGAGGAACTTCATGTCGCGCCGGGTGATGATGCCGACCAGCCGGCCGCCGTCGCGGACGACGGGAATGCCGGAGATGTTATGCTCGGCCATCACGCGTCGGGCCGTCGCCGTCGATTCGGTCGGGGGCAGCGTGATCGGGTCGGTGATGATGCCGTTCTCGCTCCGCTTGACCTTCTCGACCTCCAGCGCCTGTGCTTCCTTGTTCAGGTTGCGGTGGATGATGCCC
>CAZMDT010000029.1:0-16601 GCA_964564965.1 uncultured Planctomycetaceae bacterium
CGGCTCGCCGCCGGAGAAGACGATGATCGGCCGCCCGAGCTCCGCGGCCGAACGGAACACGGCCTTCGCCTCCTCGGCCTTCAGCTCGCCGCCGCCGGCGCCCGCCACCCGCCGGCAGTGCCGGCACGCGAGGTTGCACCGGGCCGTCGACTCCCAGAACAGCAGCCGCAGTGCCGGCGCCTTGGCGGCGCTCGCCTGTGGTGCGCCCGGCGTCATGGGGCGATCTCCTCGTCGGTGAGGTAGCAGGCGGGGTCGTCGCCCCAGGGGTCGCCGGTGGCCGCCTCCGCGCGGGCGCGCAGGTTGCCGTTGCACACGTCGAGCCAGCGGCAGCGGAGGCAGCGGCACTTCAGGTGCCGCTTGCGGTCGCGCAGGGCCGCCAGCAGCGGCTGGGCCGGGTCCGACCAGATCTCGCGGAACGGCCGGCGCCGAACGTTGCCCAGCACGCGGGTGCGCCAGAACTGGTCGGGCAGCACCTCGCCGTTCCAGCTCACGCAGCCGATCCGCTCGCCGCTGGCGTTGCCGCCCTGGCGCCGCAGCAGCGCCAGGGCCCGCTCGGCACGGGCGGGGTGGTCGCGCCTCAGGCGGAGGACGAGGTACGGCCCGTCGGCGTGGTTGTCCACGGTGAGCACCTCGACCGGCCGGCCCGAGGCGTGCAGGGCGGCCGTGCCGTCGATGATGGCGTCGAGCGCCGCCCGCGTGGCGGCGTGGTCGAGTGCCTCGCCGGCCATTCCCGCCCCGCGGCCGGCCGCCACGAGGTGGTAGAAGCATGCCCGCGGCACGCCCTCGCGTTGCAGGATGTCGAAGACGGTGGGGATCTCGCCGGCGTTTCGGCGGGTCATGGTGAACCGCAGGCCGACCTTCACGCCGGCGTCGCGGAAGTGGCGCAGGCCCGCCAGCGCCGCCTCGAAGGCGCCCGGCACGCCGCGGATGGCGTCGTTGGCGCCCGCCGCGCCGTCGAGGCTGACGCCGGCGTAGTCGAGGCCCACCTCGGCGAGCGCCGCCGCCAGGGGCTCCGTTGCCAGCGTGCCGTTCGTCGAGACGACGGTCCGCAGTCCGGCCCGGTGCGCGCGCGCCACCAACTCGGCCAGGTCCGGGCGCATCAGCGGCTCGCCGCCGGAGATCAGCAGCACGGGCACGCCGAAGCCCGCGAGGCCGTCGATCATCCCGGCCGCCTCGGACGCGGTCAGCTCGTCCGCAGCGGCCTCGGACGTGCTCGCCGAGTAGCAATGGGCGCAGCGGAGATTGCAGCGTCGTGTGGCGTTCCAGACGACGACGGGCGGGCGCGGCCCGTTGGCCTTGCCGCGGGCACAGCGAGTGGTCGGCGCGTAGCGCAGGCTGTCCGACGCTTCGGGTGAGCCGCAGTAGAGCCTGGAGATACCGATCACAGCCGCCGTCCGCAGAGGCGCCCGCGCGGGGCGGGCGACGCTCCCGATTGTAGCAGACTCGCGGCGGGCGGCGGGCGGCGAATTGCCCCGCGGCCCTCCTCAGGGCGCCTCGCCGGCGGCCGTGCGGGTACGCGCTGCCCGTGCTAGAATACCGGCGACCTCGGCGGCACCGATCCAATGGACCAACGCGCGGGCAGGCAATTCCGGCTGAAACGTCGCAAGGAGATCGCCCGGGTGTTCTCGTCCGGGCGACGGGCGGCGGACGGCGTGCTGACGCTGGTGGCGGCGGCGAACGGCCTGCCGCACAGCCGGCTGGCGGCGGGGGTGTCGGGGCGGCACGGGAACGCCGTGGAGCGGAACCGCCTGAAGCGGCAGTGCCGCGAGGCGTTCCGCCTGACGCGCCAGGAGCTTCCGGCGGGGCTGGACTACGCGATGATCCCGCGGGCCGGGGCGGGGGTGTCGGTGGCGTCGCTTCAGGCGTCGCTGCGGGCGCTGGCGCCGCGCGTGGCGCGGGCGCTGGCGGCCGAAGGGGGCGCGGCGTGAGCCTCGCGGCGGCGGCGCGATGGGTCGTGGCGCTTCCCGCGCGGACACTGATCGCGGCCGTCCGCGTCTACCAGGTCACGCTGTCGCCGCTCGTCGGGCGGCAGTGCCGCTTCGTCCCCACGTGCAGCAACTACTTCATCGAGGCCGTCCGCCGGCACGGGGCCGTTCGCGGCGGGCTCAGGGGGCTGTGGCGCATCCTCCGGTGCAACCCGTTCTCGAAGGGCGGCTACGATCCGGTTCCGTGACAGGGCCTACCCGGGCAGGCGCCACCCGCGCTCGTGCAGTAGCGGCCCCACCGCCCGGCGGAAGCCCTCCGCGAACCGCTCCGGCGAGAACGCCTCCGCCCACGCACGCAGGTCCGTCGCCTTGAACACGCCCTCGATGCGTTCGAACCGCTCGACCGCCGCCGCCAGGGCCTCCGGCGTCTGCGGGCTGAACAGGACGCCCGTCGGCCTATCCACGCCCGCCGCCCCCGCGTCCAGAACCGTCTCCAGGGCTCCGCCGTCCGCCAGGGCGATCACGGGCGCGCCGCACGCCATGGCCTCCAGGGGCACCAGGCCGAAGTCCTCGAGCGGCGGGAACACGACGGCCCGGCAGCGCCGGTAGTGGTCGCGGATGGTCCGGTCGTCACACCAGCCGAGCAGCCGGACGTTCGCCGGGGTGCGGCGCCGGAGCCTCGCCAGCTCCTGCCCGGTGCCGATGACGGTGAGCGGCCGGCCGAGGCGGGCGAACGCCGCCACCGCGAGGTCCGCCCGCTTGTAGGGCGCCAAGGCCGACACGAGGAGGTAGAAGTCCTCCCGCGGCACGTCCGCCGGCGTGAAGAAGTCCACGTCCACCGGCGGGTAGAGCACCACGCTGGAGCGCCCGTACGCCCGGCGGATGCGCCCGGCCACGTGCGAGCTGACGGCGAGGAACAGGTCCACGTGTCCGGCGGTGCGGCGGTCCCACGCCCGCAGCATCGGCCCCAGCGCCGCGAGGCACTGCCCGGTGAGCCCCAGCCGCCGGCGATACGTGGCGGCGACGTCCCAGGCGTACCGCATCGGCGTCAGGCAGTAACACACGTGCACCTGTCCCGCCCGCCGCCCGCCGACGCCCTTCGCCACGCAGTGCGAGCAGCTCACGATGAGGTCGTAGCGGCTGGCGTCGAGGGCCTCGGCGGCCAGGGGCATGGCCGGCAGAAGGTAGCGGTAGTAGCGGGCCACGCCCGGCAGGTCGTCCAGCCAGCTCGTGCGGATGGGCCTCCGTTCGATGTCGGCGTGGCAGGAGCCGCGAGCGTGGACGAGGGTGAGCAGGTCGGCTTCCGGCAGCAGGTGGCCGAGCGCGGCGAGCACCTTCTCCCCGCCGCGCATGCCCGTCAGCCAGTCGTGCACCAGCGCCGCGCGCGGCGTGTTCAGTACGCTGCGACTCATGGGCGGGCGTTTGTCCGCGCGCGAGGCGCGGGCCCGCAACGCGCCCGCTACGACGGGCCGCGGCGCCGCCCGACGGCATACGCCCGCGGCGGCTTGCCGAGGACCGTGCCCTCCGCCGTCCAGGTCGCCGCGTGCTCGGCCTCGTGCGCCGCACGCCGCTGCGCCGCCTCGTCGATGATCCCCATCGCCTCGTTCAGGCTGTCGGTGATGGTGTACAGCTCCAGGTCCTCCCCGTCGACCTTGGGGCAGCCGGAGTTGAGCATCCGCTTGCGCATCCAGCCGTCGATGCCGTGCCAGAAGCTCCGCCCGATGAGGATGACGGGGAAGCGGTCGGCCTTGTGCGTCTGGATGAGCGTCATGGAGTTGTAGAACTCGTGCAGCGTGCCGAACCCCCCGGGGAAGCACACGAACGACACGGCGTACTTCACGAACATCACCAGGCGGGCGAAAAAGTAGCGGAAGTCGAGCCTGACGTTCGCCCACGGGTTCGTCCGCTGCTCGTTCGGCAGCGTGATGTTGAGGCCGACGCTGACGCCGCCGACGTCGTGGGCGCCGCGGTTGGCGGCCTCCATGATGCCCGGCCCGCCGCCGGTGATCACCGCCAGCCCGCGCTCGGCGATCAGCCGCCCGAGCCGCCGGGCCTTGCGGTAGTACGGGTTGCTCCGCGGTGTCCGCGAGGAGCCGAAGACGCTCACGCCCGCGCCGACGCGGCTCATTGTCTCGAACCCGTCCACGAACTCGCTCATGATGCGGAAGACCCGCCACGTGTCTTCGACGGCAAACTGCTTCTCCGGATTCATCGTCACCGCGTCCTCGAGTTTTCGTCGGAGGCAAACCGCCTCCGGTATTTTCGTATCGGCGTTTGGCCGGGGCGGCGCTTATGGCTTTCCCTTCGCCGCGGCAGACGGATTGACAACCCGGGCGCCATTCGCGACATTATCCGGGACGGAGGTGGCTCATGCGCGGGACGATCCTTGTGGGCGTGTTTCTGGCGGCCCTTGGCGGCTGCAGCGGCGAGTACATCCTGTCGGTGCCGGACCACGTGGCGCCGGCGGGCGGGGAGGCGCCGATGGTGGCCCGGCTGGGGCGGAGCGAGTTCTGGCGGCTGGTGATGCCCGCGGAGCGCGCGGGCATCGAGTTCCGCGTGGACGGCGCCGCGAAGCGGCTGGCGTTCACCGACGAGGCGGGCTATGCCTCCACGCTCGTGCCCGCCCCGGAGGCGCCGGGGCGCTACGCGCTGACCGTGCGCCACCAGGACACCGAAGGCGACGTGGTCGAGGCGGAGGGCGTGGTGTTTGTCTGGGACGCCGGGCGTCCGGCCGTCGCCGTCGACCTCGACGCCCTGCCCACCGGCGAGGACGCCGCGCCCGCCCGCGAGGCCCTGGCGCGGCTCGCCGGGAAGGCGAACGTGCTTTACATGGTCCGGCGGTCGTCGTCGCGGCAGCGGGGCGCGCACGACCTGCTGGCCGCCGGCGGCTACCCCGACGGGCCGGTCATGCTCTGGCAGCGCGCCGGCTGGCAATGGGGCAGGGGCTGGCTCGGACTGCCCACCGTCGTCCGGGCCTCCGAGACGGCCAGCCCGTTGCCGCTGCTGCGGCGGATGTTCCCGCAGCTCAGAATCGGCATCTGCACCAGCGCCGGGGCCGCCGACGCTTTCACCAGAGCCGGGCTCAGGTGCCTCATGCCCGCGGGGCCCGAGGCCCCCTCCGAGAACGTCACCCGCGTTGACGGCTGGGGCAACATCCACCTCGGCCCGTCGTGACCGGCCTGGGCATGCCCGACGAACGCCGCATCCTGGTCTTCCTGCCGAACTGGGTCGGCGACGTGGTGATGGCCACGCCGTCGCTCCGGGCGCTGCGCGAGCACTTCGCGGCGGCCGACATCCTCCACGTCGGCAACGCCAACGCCCTCCAGACGCTCCATCCGAACCGCTGGGCCGACGCGACGTTGGTGGACCACTCGCGGTTGGCGCCGCGGCTGGCGAACACGTTTCAACTGGCGGCCCGGCTGAGACAGGCGCGCTGCGACGCCGCCATTCTCCTGCCGAACAGCTTCCGCACCGCCGCCATCGCGCGCCTCGCCGCCATCCCCCGCGTCATCGGCTACAACCGCGACGCCCGCGGCTGGCTGCTCACCGAGCGGCTCGGCATCCCCCTGGACGAGGACGACTCCCCGCTGCCCACCTCGGCCGTCGATTACTACCTTGACCTCGTCCGCTGCATCGGCGTCTGCCCGCCCCATGGCGCCGAGCTGTCGCGCCGGCTCGAGCTGGACGTGGCCGCCGAAGACCTGTCGGCGGCGGAGGCGATGCTGGCCGAGGCGGGGGTGGAGCCCGGGCGCCCGCGGGTGATGCTCAACCCGGGCGCGGCCTTCGGGCCCAGCAAGATGTGGTCGACCGACCGCTTCGCGGCAGTGGCCGACGCGCTGGCGGAGACGTGCGGCGCGCAGATCATCATCCACGCCGCCCCGTCCGAGCGGGCGACGGCGGGGCAGGTCGAGGCGGCCATGGCGCGCCCGCCCGCGCTGAGCTTCGCCGGGCGCCGCAGCCGCATCGGCCTGCTCAAGGGGCTCCTGTCGCGCTGCGACCTGCTGATCACCAACGATACGGGCGCCCGGCACGTGGCGGCGGCGCTCGCAGTGGCGGTGGTGACGCTGTTCGGAAGCACCGACCCGCGCTGGTCGCAGATCGACCATCGGCGCGAGCGGATCATCCGCGTGGACGTGCCCTGCGGGCCCTGCCGGAAACGGATGTGCCCCCAGCCCGCCGGGCCCCATTACCATCGATGCATGGACCTCATCACGCCCGAAATGGTTCTGGCCGCGGCGAGGGCGCTTCTTGGCTGCGGCGCGGCGGCGGGGGCGGCGTCGTGAACGCCGCCGGCGACGTGGGCGCGGCGTTCCTGGAGGCGGTGTGCGCCGCCGGGCTCGATACCGTCGAGGGCGCCTTCGCCTACGACGGCGGGCACGACCTGACCCCACCGGGCATGGGGCACCGCGAGCGCCGCGCCGCCCGCGTGGTGGACGCGCGGGGCGAGGAGCATGTGCTCTACGTGAAGCGCTACGGGCCGGAGCCGCTGCGAATGCGGCTGAGGCGTTGGCTGCGCCACGGGTGGGGGGCGAGCCCGGCCGGCGTGGAGATTGCCAACATCCGCCGGCTGCGGGCGGCGGGGATGCCGACGATCGCGCGGGCGGTCGGCGGGCAGGAGCCCAACGGCCTCGGGGCCGGGCGGAGCTACGTCGTGCTCGAGGCGGTGCCCGGGGAGGCGCTGGAGCAGTGCGGCGGGCCGTTCGTGGCGGCGCACGGGCTGCGGAGCGCGCGCGTGGCGGCGTTCACCCAGGCCCTGGCGTCGCTGGTGCGGCGGCTGCACCGGGCGGGCTTCGTCCATCGCGACCTGTACGCCAGCCACATCTTCATGCACGAGAGCAACGGCGGCGTGGCGCTGTGGCTGATCGACCTGGCCCGCGCGTTCGCGCCGCGGTGGCGGCGGTTCCGCTGGCGCGTGAAGGACCTCGCCCAGCTCAAGTACTCGATGCCGCCCGACTGGGTCGCCGAGCACTGGGACGACCTGCTGGCGGCGTATCTCGGCGCCGAAGCCGCCGACCGGCGCCGCCGCTACGAGCGTGCCATCGACCGGAAGGTGGCCGCGATCGCGCGGCACGACCGGCGCAGGCCCCGGCGCCTGCCGCAGCCAACGGGAGCCGCCTGAGCCGATGAAGGTTGCCCTGGTCATCGAGCGAATGAACCCGCTGCGGGGCGGACAGCAGGTCTACACCGCGCAGCTCGCCGGCGAGCTGATCCGCCGCGGGCACGACGTGACGGTCATCTGCGCCGAGTGCGACTGGCAGAACCGCCCCGACGCCGTGCGCGTCGCGGCGCTCGGGCGCGAGGGCATGAGGCGGGTGACGCGGCTGCGGAACTTCGTGGCCGCGGCGCAGCGGGAGATGGCGGCGGGCGGGTACGACGTGGTGCACGCCATGGCGCCCGTGCCGGGCGCGAGCGTGTACCACCCGCACGGGGGGACGTTCCGGGGCACGGCGGCGGCGGCGATGCGGCGCTGGTCGGCGGCGGTCCGCCCGGCGGCCCGCCTGATCCGCCGGCTGAACGCGCTGCGCAGAACGTGCGAGCGGCTCGAGCGACAGATCGTCGCCGACGAAAAGGCGCTGTGCGTGTGCGTCAGCGAGATGGTCGCCGAGCAATTCACCGGGCACGACCGGCTCGCCGGGCGGACGCGCGTGGTCTTCAACGGCGTGGACGTGCCCGACCCCGCCGGCGAGTCGCGCGCCGACTGGCGCCAGCGCAACCGCTACCGGCTCGGCGTGGACCCGGGCGACGTCGTCTTCCTGACGGTCGCGACGAACTTCCCGCTGAAGGGCGTTGCCGAGTGCATCGTCGCGTTCTCTCGCTACTCGCACGCCCGGCGCGACGGCACGCGCGCCCGGCTGGTCGTCGTCGGGCGCGAGCCGCCCGAGAGCTACCAGCGCTTCGCCGGCATCCACGACGTCGGGCGGCAGGTGCTCTTCGTGCCCCCCGTGCGGGACGTCTTCGAGTGGTACGCCGCCGCCGACGTCTGCATGCTCCTCACCTGGTACGACCCGTGCAGCCTCGTGACGCTGGAGGCGACGCGGTGGGGCATTCCGTCGATCACGACGGCGTTCAACGGGGCGGCCGAGGTGCTGGCCGGCGGGGGCGGCGTCGTCGTGCCGGGCCCCAAGCACACCGGCCGGGTCGTCGCGGCGATGCATGAGCTGTCGGACCCGCAGCGGCGCGCCGAGTGCAGGGAGGCCTGCCTGAAGGTCGCCGGGCGGCTCGGCATGGGCCGCCACGTTGAGGAGCTGCTCGAGGTCTATCGCGAGGCGGCGGGACGGCGATGATCGACAACCCCTGGCTGCTGGCGGCGGCGTTCGCCCTCGGCGGATACGTCGTGGGCGCCACGCCGTTCGGGTACCTGATCGGCCGCCTGAAGGGCGTGGACATCCGCTCGGCCGGCAGCGGAAACGTCGGCGCCACGAACGTCGGGCGGGTGCTCGGCCGGCCCTGGGGCTATCTCTGCTTCGCGCTCGACCTGGCCAAGGGCCTGGTGCCCGTGGTCGCGGCGTGGGCGGTGCTCCGCGGCCGGGCGGGCTTCCCGACGCCGGCGCAGCAGGGCGTGTGGCTGGCGGCGGGGTGCGGGACCATCCTGGGGCACGTCTTCAGCGTCTGGCTGCGATTCCGCGGCGGCAAGGGCGTGGCCACTTCGCTCGGCGTGGTGCTCGCGGTGTGGCCGTTCTTCACGTTCGCCGCCCTGGCGGCAGCGGCGATCTGGCTGGCGGTGACGCTTGCCAGCCGCTACGTGTCGCTCGGCAGCATCGCCGCGGCGATCGCGTTCGTGCCGCTGGTGCTGCTGTTCGCCCTGCTGCGGGGCGAGGGCGGGGTGGGGCGGCTCTGGCCGCTGACGGCCTTCGCCGCGGCGATGGCGGCGCTGATCATCCTGCGGCACCGGGGGAACATCCGCCGGTTGCTGGCAGGGACGGAGAACCGGATCGGCCGGCCTCGATGAGCCGCCGCCGGACGCCTCAGCCGCCCACGCGGCGAAGCGCGAACGCCACCAGGGCCTCCAGCGTCGCGTCCTCCGTCTTGAGGCGCCTGAATTCCTCGCGGGCGGCGGCGTGCTCCCCCATCCGCATCAGCAGCAGCCCGTGGAGGTACCGCACGTCGGGCGGCCCCGTCTCCGCCGCCGCGGCAAGCTGCGCCGCCGCCGCGCGCGCCTCGCCGTACCGCCCGAGCTCGTGGTGCACCATCGCCTGGTAGTACCGCACGAGCGGGCGGTTGGTCTGCTGGGCGAGCCGGTCGAGGGCGTCGGCGGCGGAGAAGGTCCGCCCGGCGACCCAGTCGCTGAGGGCGCGGCGGAGGTCGATCTGCCAGCCGGCCTGCGGGGCGAGGGCGTCGGCACGGTCCAAGGCCCGGCGGGCCTCGTCCGGCTCGCCGCGGCGGAGCAGCAGGTCGGCCAGAAGGAGCTGCGCCTCGGCGTCGCCGGGGGCGCGGCGGAGCGTGTCGACGGCGCGGTCGATCAGGCCGATGTCGGGCGCCACGAGCACTCGCGCCCGCCCGGCCGCCCGGGCGGGGGGGCTCGTGTCGTCCGCCGCCAGGCCCCGCGCCGCGAGCTTCGCCTCCACCCGGTCCAGCTCCTCGACCACCGTCCCGCGCAGGTGAAGGTAACGCAGCGGCGGGTTCACGCGCTGCGAGGGCGGCAGGTGCTCCATGATCGCCCGCACCGCCCGATCGGCCGCGTCGAACTGGTGAGATTGCAGCAGCGCACGAACGTGGTACAGCGCGAACATCAGCATCCGCGGGTCTTCGAGGTCGCCGAGGTCCAGCTCGCGGTACAGACGCAGGGCCCGCGACGCGTGCACGTCCACCGGCAGGCGGTCGGACAGTTCGAAGCCGCCCTGCGCCGCCCGCTGCTGGTGGGCGATCGCCAGCGTGCCGCGAACAATGCGGGCCCGTTCCGGATCGTCCGCGAGCCCGGCCGTCAGGTAGCGGATCGCCAGCACCGTCAGCCGCTGACGGAGCGGGTCGAGGCGTTCGGCCCCGCGGACCTCGTCCTCCTGCCCGAGGTACAGCAGCATGGCGCCGACCTTGTAGGGGACGTTGGGCGGGTTCCGCCGCCACCACCGGCGCGTGGGCGCCTCCCGGCCGGCCAGCGTGCCGTCCGGCAACAGCGGCACGTCGAAGTCCTCGACGTTGGCGAGGAACGCCTGCCCCGGGGGCCGGCGGAGCACGTCGGCCGGGCCGCGAGACGCCGGCGAAGCCGATAGCCACCGCGCGTCCTCGAAGCACGCGGCCACCTCGTCGATCCGCACCAGGCGGAAGCGGTCGCTGCGCATCATGGCGCCGAGGCGCTCGGTGCCGTCGCCGCGGATGACCACGAACCTCACGGCGGGGGGCAGGGGGACCTTTTCGGCGAGGGTGACGGTGCGGAACTGCTGGCGGAGGCGGTTCTGGTCGACGAACCGCTCCAGCGAGTGGGCTTCGAGGCGCCCGTCCATGAAGATCCGCCGCCGCGGCGTGTGGCGCCCCTGCCCGAAGTAGTACATGAACACCGACGCGTCGCCGAAGTTGTCGCAGAACACCTCGCCGCGCACGTCCACCTCGGCCAGCCACCGCGCGATGCCGAGCGGGTAGTTCGTGCGGTCGAGCCCCGCCCCGAAGCGCAGGTGGGAGGCCCGCCAGTAGTAGATTGTCTCGGTGGCGTAGCCGGCGGCCATGGCCGCGGCGAGCAAGAGCATGACGGCCGCCGCCGCCGGCCCCGCGCGCGCCGCCCGGGGGTGGCGCTCGCCGATGCGGCGGATGACGGCCCCGCCGTGCAGGGCCAGTAGGAACGCGCACACCGGGCCGATCAGCCCGACGTTCCGGAACGCCATCGCGGCCAGGCCGACGAAGGCGCCCAGCCAGAGCACGTGCCCGGTCGGCAGGCGGCGGGCGTTGGCGATCATGGCGACGGCGACGAGGGCCACGAGCAGGACGATGTCGCTGACCATGCCCAGGCGCTGCCAGGTGGGCGCCAGCTCAGCCACGCCGTAAGTGTAGTAGAACGCCTCGCCGGAAATGCGGGTCCACAGGAGGATGGGATGGGCGGCGGCCCGGAAGGGCCAGGGCGACACGAGGCACGCCACGGTGGCGGCGAGGATCGGCGCGAGGGCCTCGCGGGTGGGCAGTCGCCCGGCGAGGGCGCCGCGCCCGAGGCGGCGGTCCGCCCAGGCGCCGATCAGCCCGCCCCAGATGATCCCCAGCCCGAGGATGTACAGCCCGTGCATGTTCACCCAGAGCAGCATGAGCGGCACGAGCCACCAGAGGCGCCGGGGGGTGCCTCCGCGGCGCACGGCGTCCACCACCGCGACGGTCACCATGAGGAACAGGAGCGTGACCGCCTCCGGGCGGACGCGAATCCGCCCTGAGGACACCGCCAGCAGCGCCAGCCCGCACACGAGCAGCCACGCCGGCGCCACGTGCCGGCGCAGCGCCAGGGCGAACACGAGCGCCATGGCGGCGGCGAGGCAGGCCTTCAGGACGCTGAGGGCGGCGAACCCGCCCACGGCGTGCAGCGCCGCCACGAGCACCTGGAACAGCCAGTGGACGTTGACCCACTCGGGCTCCGGGTCGATGCTGAACGGATCGTGCCCGAGGACGCGCAGGTTCCGCAGCATCCAGTCGCCGCTGGCCAGGTGCGCGAAGGCGTCGAAGTTCCAGACGTAGCTGAGGCTGCCCGCGAAGGCGACGACGGTCAGGGCGACCACCGCGGCGATCTGCCACCGGCGCCCGGGGGCGGACGAATGAGCATGGTCCGGCATGCGTGGACTTTACCGGCCGGGGCAGGCGGCCACAAGTGGGGGCGGCCGCGGGCCGGTCAGTTCGCGCCGAGCCGCTGGCGGACGAAGTTTGCCCGGGCCTCGGCCCGTTCCTCGCCGCTCATCTCGCGTCCGAGGATGCGCTGAAGGTGGGCCGGCTGGGTCAGCAGGAACAGCTCGTTGATCGTCTTGAGGTCCACGTCGTGAACGCGGTGGAGGTTCACGCCGAGGCGGATGAGCGACAGGAGGTACATCATCTCGTTGCTGCTGACGAGCCGCCCCGATCGCAGCAGCGCCATCGAGCGGTGCACCTTGTCGTCCACGGCGAGGCGGCGGTTCTTGAGCATGGCCTGGCGGGCGCGGCGCTCGTACTCGATGAACTTCGGCACCAGCCGTTCCAGGAACTCCTCCACGATCTGCTCCTCGCTCTTGCCGAGGGTGGTCTGGTTGGAGATCTGGAAGAAGTCGCCGCTGGCCTCGGTGCCCTCGCCGTAGAGCCCGCGGATCGCCAGGTGCATGTCGCGGGCCGCGCGGAACGCCTTCTCGATCTGGTCCGTCATCTTCAGCCCGGGCAGGTGGAGCATGACGCTCACGCGCAGGCCGGTGCCCACGTTCGTCGGGCAGGCGGTGAGGTAACCGTAGCGGCTGTGGAAGGCGTAGTCGAGGCGCTGCTCGAGCCGGTCGTCGATGCGGTTGATCTCCTCGAAGGCCTCCGCGAGGCGCAGGCCGCTGCGCAGCACCTGCATGCGGAGGTGGTCCTCCTCGTTGACCATGATGGCGACGGTCTCGCTGTCGCTGACGGCGACGCCGCGCGGATGGGACGCGTCGGCGTGCTGGCGGCTGATGAGGTGGCGTTCGACGAGGAGTTGGCGGTCGAGCTCGCCGGCCGCGGCGATGTCGACGTAGAACGCCTTCTCCAGCAGCCCGGCGGCCAGCACCTCGCGGCGCAGGCGCCCCTCGATGTCGCGCTGCTGGGCCTCGCCGCACCGGCTGAGGAACGGCACCCCGGCGAGGTTCCGCGCGAGCCGGGCCCGTGAGGAGATCACCACGTCGTGCATCGGGCCCGAGCCGCGAAGCCATTCCCCGGCCCGCTGCGTGATGTCCGCCAGCGTCATGGGCCCTCCATCTCCTTGATGCGGTCGCGGAGCCCGGCGGCGCGCTCGTAGTCCTCGGCGGCGACGGCGCCCTTCAGTTCGGCCCGCAGGCGCAGCAGGGCGTTCTGCTTCCGCTGGTCGGTGCCGGCGCGGGCGGGCACCTTGCCGATGTGGCGGTCGGCGCCTTCGTGGGCGCGCTCCAGCAGCGGGGCGAACGCGTCATAGTCGTGGGGGCAGCCGAGAAGCCCGTGCTCGCGGAACTCCGCGAACGTCGTCCCGCACACCTCGCAGCGCAGGTCCGGGGGCTTCTCCTCGCCGCTCTGGAGGATGAAGTCCTCGAGGAGCTGGCTGATGGGGACGTTGGACTTGATGGTGATGCCCTCGGAGCCGGCGCACTGCTCGCACAGGTGCTTCTCGACCTTCTTGCCGTCCGCGATCTCGGTGAGGTGCACCGTCGCCGGCTTGCCGCAATTGTCGCATCGGAACTTCATCGTCCGGCTCCATCGTAAGGCGTGCCGCGCGGCGGCGTCAAGGCCGGCGGGCGCGGCCCCCCGGCTCTGATTCTATTACGGCCGCTGGGCGGGGGGCGTTCGGGGCGCCCGGGCTACTCGACCCGCCCGACGCGGATGTCGAGGTCGGCGCGGCGCTCCAGGCGGTCCCGCCGCCCGTCCTTGATCCACAGGATGCGGTCGGATTTGTCGAGCATCTTGTGGTCGTGGGTGGCGGTGATGACCGTCACGCCGTGGTCGTCGCAGAGGGCGCGGAGCGAGTTGATGATCTCCTCGCCGGTGTGCAGGTCGAGGTTGCCGGTCGGCTCGTCGGCGAGCATGATGGTCGGGTTCATCGACAGCCCGCGGGCAATCGCCACGCGCTGCTGCTGCCCGCCCGACAGCTCGTCGGGGCGGTGGTGCAGCCGGTCGGCCAGGCCCACCTCCGTCAGCACCTCCGTGGCGCGAGCTTCCGCCGAGGCGTTGTCCATGCCCGACAGCAGCAGCGGCAGCATCACGTTCCGCAGGGCCGTCAGGGAGGGAATCAGGTTGAACGCCTGGAAGATGTACCCGATGTGGTGGTTGCGGATGTAGGCGAGCCGTGGGCTGGACTGGCGGGTGAGGTCCACCCCGCCGATGGTGACGGTGCCGGCGGAGGGGCGGTCGAGGGCGCCGATCATGTTGAACAGCGTGCTCTTGCCGGACCCGGAGGGCCCCATCACCGACAGGTACTCGCCCTGGTACACGTCGAGGTCCATGTCGCGGAGGGCATGGATCTGCTGCCCGCCCATGCGGTAGACCTTCGAAAGTCCGCGGCACTCGATGATGACCGTCTGCATTGCCATGCTGCACCCGGGGCGGCGCTAGAACGGGATCTTGATGACCGCCTTGGCGAGGAAGTTCACACCCACGCCGAGCACGGTGACCAGGCCCATGCCGCAGGCGAACCCCGCCGCCACGACGGGGATGTACTGCCGCCACTTCAGTCCCATGCGGCGCTCAAAGTAGAACCGCCCGAGCAGCGCCCCCAGGAACTGGGGCAGCACGACGTGAGGGAGCGTCTGGTTCAGCCCGCGCACCACGCCGTACACCAGCATCACGGGCAGGTGGATCATCCAGAGCACGCTGAAGATCGCCACGCCGAAACCGGTTCCCGCCGCCAGGTACTCCCACCGGAACGCCCGCTGGAACGTGCTGAACCGCCCCAACGTGGAGGTGTGGATGATGCACTGGTTCGCCGCCTGAAGCTCCCACATCGTCTGGGCGTAGGGGTACGCCTCGCTCGGGATCGGCGCCAGCGTCCAGATGAACTGCGAGAACAGGATCGACGACAGCAGGACGATCGGCACCAGCAGCAGCTCGGTCTTCCAGATCGACCAGAAGTTCGTGCCCGTCAGCTCGGCCTGGCGGTAGAACACCGTCCGCCGCCCGTAGTCGGTGAACGGCACCGGCAGGAACCACACGTCCACGTCCCCGGAATAGCCGGAGAGGATGAACGCCGCCTCCTTCACCATGGGGATGATGACGACCTGGCCCGCCATGCCTTCCAGCCGGGCCGTCACGTAGCTGATCAGCGGGGTGTACAGGAACGCGAAGAAGAACAGCGCGAACATCACGCCCCTGTGGAAGTGGATCAGGTAGCCGCTCAGGCCGATGTAGGCGAAGGAGGTCAACAGGTAAAGCCCGATGATGTAGCGTGGCCGGATGTCGCCGCGTCCCTCGGGAACGCCGAACCCCTCCTCGGCCTCGACGCGCGCCAGCCGCTGCCTTCGGGTTTCGGCCCGGCGTCGGCGGATGGCGCGGAGGACCTGCCAGAACCCCACGATGGCGATGGACAGGGCGATGCCGATGGAGAAGCTGAAGTAGAAGTCGATGTTGTTCTTGAACAGCGTGGAGACGGTGGTGTCGCTGGTGTCCCAGCTCGTCAGGACGCCGTAGCGGTAGAGGAAGGGGTTGGCGATCACCATGACGATCAGGCCGATGAAGCTGCCGAGCATGGCGAAGAACGGCAGGACCATGCCCATCACGAACTGCCCGAGGTTCAGGCTGATGCCCGTGGCGACCGCCTTGAGGAAGCCCGAGGTCTTCTGCGTCCAGTCGGCAAAGGGAATCGGCAGGATGGTGATCGGCTTGTCGAGCAGGGCGTTGGAGATGGTCGGCAGCGCCATGTAGAGCGCCCCGAAACTCAAGCCCAGCACCCCGCCGATGCTGAAGACGCGCCACCGCCAGTTGCCCTCGGAGGCCTTTTCGCGGGAGGCCTCCTCCTCCTGCTGCTCCGCCAGCGCCGTGATGCCCTGTGCGCCGACGGGCGCCATGGGGAAGGGGAGCTTCTCGATGTCGCTGGCCAGGCGGAACAGCCCGTAGCTCAGGAACGTCGAATTGATCCGCTGCATGATGGTGTGGAACACCACCAGCCCGATCGCCGGGTACCACGCCGGGTTCAGGAAGCTGCGCTGCGCCAGGACGTCCGGGTCGCTCGGGGCGAACCAGGACGGGAGGTACTCCGCCACGCCCATCCCCGTCGCCGCCTTGCTCTGCACGAAGAACTGGTTCCACAGCAGGCCCTGGAACGGCTGACCCATCGCCGCCCCGGCCATGTAGAACAGCACGAAGATCTCCGGGCGCCGCAGCCGCCGGTGCGCCCGCCGGGCTACCTCGATAAACAGGATGACCGTCACCCACTGCGCCGCGGGCCCCACGCCGATGCCCGCCAGCAGGTTCATGTAGATCGCCCCCGGCACCATCAGCAGCGCCACGAACAGCGCCCCGACCAGCGACGTCCAACTGAAGCCGTCCACGAACGTGGACGGGACCTCCATGAGGCTGCGGAAGGACTCCAGCTCTTTGTCGTAGCGGATGGCGCTCACGCGGCTTGGCCCTCCTGTTCGTCCTGGGTCGCCTCGGCCTCGGCGGCGAGCGTGTCGGCGCCCACCTGCTTGACCGGAAGTCCCTCCCAGGCCTCCAGGGTCATGTCGCGGTAGCGGTCCATGACGTCCTCGGGCAGCGACCGCCAGATGAGCAATTGCTTGCGGAGGTCGTTGACGAACACGCGGTTGGCGCGGCGCCAGTCGCCGTGGGCGCCGCTGACGCGGTAGATGAGGATGCGGACCTCGTCGATGCCCTCGATGTCGCTCGGCTGGCTGAGCAGCGCGAAGCGCTGGTTGACGCCCAGGTCGAACGGCGCCAGCGCGACCTCCGCCTGGAAGCCCGGCCCTTCGCTGGCGCCCTCTTGCGCGCCGGCGGCATCCTCGGGGCCGGCGGCCTGCGCGGCGGCCGGCGCCTTGTCCGCCCCCTCCGCGCCGGCGGTCTGCTGGTTGGCGCGATGGTAGATGGCCACGCCTTCCCAGACGGCCTGAA
>CAZMDT010000030.1:0-16543 GCA_964564965.1 uncultured Planctomycetaceae bacterium
CTCGAGCGGCTGCTGGCCGACGCGGCCGCGGGGCGGCTCCACGAGGCGCTGAGCGCCCCGGCCGACGCGCTGGCGGAGCTCCGCCGCCGGCCGAGGGCATACAACCAGAGCGTCTCGGGGCCTCTGTTCCGGCACTACATCTGCGACGACCTGGAGGCCTTTGAGCGCGACTACGCCGCCTTCGCCCGGCAGCTCGCGAAGCTCAACTAGCTTCCGCGTTTCAGGCTCAGGCCGCCCGACGGCGAAGGCCCCGCCTGCCCCTGCCGGTGGTCGAGGACGCGCTTCGCCTTGCCGGTGAAACGCTCCAGCGACCCCGGCTCCACCAGGTTCACGGCCACGCGAATCCCCGTGATCGCCTGAATCTCCCGGTCGATCCGGTCGTGGAGCCGCTGCATGCTGCTCATCTTGTCGGAGAAGCTCTCCGGCTGAATCTCCACGTGCACGGTCACCTGGTCCATCGCGCCGGGGCGGTCGATCTCGATCAGGTAGTGGGGGGCCGTCTCCTCCACGCGCAGCAGCGCCTCCTCGATCTGCGAGGGGAACACGTTGACGCCGCGGATGATGAGCATGTCGTCGGTGCGCCCGAGGACGCGGCTCATTCGCGCGCCCGTCCGCCCGCAGGGGCAGGGGCGGACCTCGAGCGAGGCGATGTCCCGCGTGCGGTAGCGGATCAGCGGGAAGGCCTGCTTCGTCAGCGTGGTAAACACCAGCTCGCCCGCGGTGCCGGGGGCGACCGGCTCGAGCGTGTCGGGGTCGAGGCACTCGACGATGAAGTGGTCCTCCTGGATGTGCATGCCGTCGCGGACGGCGCACTCGCCGCTGACCCCCGGGCCGATCACCTCCGACAGCCCGTAGTTGTTCATGGCCAGCAGGCCGAGCTCGCGTTCGATCTGGCGGCGCATGTCCTCGGTCCACGGTTCGGCCCCGAAGTGGGCGAACTCCAGGGGCAGGGACGCCGGGTCGAGCCCGTTGGCACGGGCGACCTCGGCGACGTTGACCGCGTACGTCGGCGTGCAGACCAGCACCTGCGCGCCGAGGTCCTGCATGAGCATGATCTGGCGCTGCGTGTTGCCGGCGGCGGCGGGGACGATCGCCGCTCCCACGCGCTCCACGCCGTAGTGCAGCCCGAAGCCTCCGGTAAACAGCCCGTACCCGAAGGCGATCTGCACCGTGTGCTCCGGGCGGAGCCCCCCGGCGACGAGGAAGCGGGCGCACAGGTCGGCCCACAGGTCGAGATCGTCCTTTGTGTAGGCGACGAACGTGGGCTTTCCGGTCGTCCCCGAGGAGCCGTGGTAACGCGCGACCCGCTCGCGCGGCACGGCGAGGAACCCGAGCGGATAGTGCTCACGCAGGTCGTCCTTCGTGGTGACCGGCAGGCGGCGGAGGTCGTCGAGCGACCGGACGTCCTCGGCCGTCACGCCCGCGGTCGCCAGGGCGTCCTTGTAGAACGGCACGTTGGCGACGCGCTCGAGCAGGCCGCGCAGGCGCTGCACCTGCAAGGCCGTCAGGTCCGCGCGCGGCATGGTCTCCGCCGGGTCCCAGATGCGGTTCTCGAACGCGAAGTCGGCCATCGGCGACCAGCTCCCTTCCGGTGGCGGCGGGCGGTGAAGCGCTAGCCGCGGTCGTACAGCGCCACCTCGCCGACGACGTTGATGCCCTTGGCCTGAAGCGCCGCGACGGCGGCGTCGGGATCGTCGAAGCGGAACACCAGCACCGCCCGGTCGCCGCGGCGGAAGGTGAAGGCGTACATGTACTCGATGTTCAGCCCCGCCGCCTGCACGACGGCGAGCACGTCGGACAGGCCGCCCGGGCGGTCCTCCACCTCCGTGGCGACCACCTCGGTGACGTTGACGACGCAGCCGGCCTCCTCGAGCACCCGCTTCGCCCGCTCCCACTCGCGGATGATCAGGCGCAGGATGCCGAACTGCTGCGTGTCGGCCAGCGAGAGCGTCAGGATGTTCACCCCCGCCTCCGCCAGCGCCCGGCACACGGAGCTCAGGTGCCCGGGCTTGTTCTCCAGAAACAGCGACAGTTGGTTGATCTTCATGGCAGACCCCTGTGGGTTGGCAGTTAGTCAGTCGGTCGCTTGGTCACTCGGTCAGTCGGTGATCCGATTGGTCGGTAAACAGCTACGCGGCGGCATGCGGCGTGCAGCCGCTTGAGGTATCCCTGTACCACGGAGTCATGAGTTGACCAAAACAGGGGTCAACTCGCTCGCCGTATTCTCTACATCTCCCGCTTGTCAACGAGTCGCTTGGCCTTGCCGAGGCTGCGCTCAAGGGTATGCGGCTCGACAAGGCGCACGCCCACGCGCAGCCCGAGGGTGCTCTCGAGCGAGTGGGCGATCCTGTTGCGCAGGGCCTCTATGGCCTTGACCTCGTCGCTGAAGGCCTCGGGCGTCACCTCCACCTGCACCTCCATGCGGTCGAGGTCCTTCTCGCGGGTGAGGATGATCTGGTAGTGCGGCATGGTGCCCTCCACCGCCAGCAGCGCCGCCTCCACCTGCGAGGGGAACACGTTCACGCCGCGGATGATGAACATGTCGTCGCTGCGGCGCCCGACGCGCTTGATCCGCCGCACCGTCCGCCCGCACGGGCACGGGGCGGTGATGACGTTCGTGATGTCCCGCGTGCGGTAGCGGAGCATCGGCATCGCCTGCTTGCCGAGCGTGGTGAGCACCAGCTCGCCCTCCTCGCCGTCGCCCACCGGCTCGAGCGTCTCCGGGTCGATGATCTCCGGGTAGAACCAGTCCTCGAAGATGTGCAGCCCCGCCTGCTCGCCGCACTCGCTCGCCACCCCCGGGCCGATGATCTCCGACAGCCCGTAGATGTCGTACGCCCTGATGCCGCTGCCCGCCTCGATCCGCTCGCGCATGCCCTCCGTCCACGGCTCGGCCCCGAAGATCCCCGCCCGCAGCGGCAGGTCGTGGATGTCGATGCCCATCTCGCCCGCCCGCTCGATGACGTACAGAAAGTAGCTCGGCGTGCAGCAGATCGCCGTGGAGCCGAAGTCCTTCATGATCATGATCTGGCGGTCGGTGTTGCCGCCGGAGATGGGGATGACGGTGGCCCCGAGCGCCTCAGCCCCGTAGTGCGCGCCGAGCCCGCCGGTGAACAGCCCGTACCCGTAGGCGTTCTGGATGATGTCGCCCCGTCGGCATCCGCAGGCGACGAACGTGCGAACCATGACGCTGGCCCACACGTCCACGTCGGCCTGCGTGTAGGCCACCACCGTCGGCTTGCCCGTCGTGCCGCTGGAGGCGTGCAGGCGGACCACGTCGTGAATGTCGCTGGCGAACAGCCCGAAGGGGTACGCGTCGCGCAGGTCGGCCTTCACGGTGTAGGGCAGCCGGGTGACGTCATCGAGCGAGCGGATGTCCTCCGGCGTCACGCCGCGCTCGTCCATGCGCTCGCGATACAACGCCACCTTGTCATACGCCCGCCGGACGATCCGCTGAAGCCGCTGAAGCTGAAGGCTCCGAAGCTGCGCCGCCGGCAGGTAATCCGCCGCCGCCGCCGGGTGGAACGCCTCTTGGGTCTGAGCTTTCGCCGTCATGTGCCGGTCCTTTCCTCGTGCGTGCCCCCCGCCTGCCGCCCCAGCGCGAACGCCTGCGCGTTGTCGTCGTGGACCTTCGCCGGCAGGTTGGCCCGCACGGCCGCCAGCCAGTGCGACTCCGCAATCGCCAGGTGCCGGCTCAACAGCCCCAGCACCGCCACGTTCAGGCTGCGCCGGTCCGCCAGACGCGCCGCGTCGATCCGCTCCGCGGAAATCAGCACGCCGCCGTCGCGCAGGCGGTGGCGGTTATTGTCCACCTGGTCGGGGGCGAGCACCAGCAGGTAGTCCGCCTCGCCGGCGGGGACCATGGGGCTCCGGCCGGACAGGTCCGCCCCGAAACGCACGTCGCTGTTGACCGAGCCGCCCCGCTGGCTCATGCCGTGGACCTCGGCCTTCTTGACGTCGAGCCCGGCCCGGAACGCCGCCTCGGCGAGGATGTCCGACGCCTTGAGCACGCCCTGCCCGCCCAGCCCGGCCACGACGATGTTGGTGACGGCCGATGCCACTGAGGCGTCTCCTTTCCGTATTTAGCGGGCGGCCTCGGCCGCCCGCCCCGCGGCGGCCTCGTAGGCCCGGATCTTCTTCGCCGCCAGAAGGCAAGGCCGGCGCACGACGATCACCGTCAGCGCCTCCGACTCAAGGGCCGAGGTGATCAGCCGCCGGAGCGTCTCGGTGTCCTTGACCGGGTCGACCGCGTGCACGTTCCGGATGCCGACGGCCTCCGCGAGCGCCTCGAAGCTCAGCCGGTGCGTCGGCGAGTGGTCGAGCCGGCGCCCCGTCCCGGGGTGCTCCTGGAGCCCGGTCATCGCCGTGGTGCCGTTGTCGAGGATGATCACCACGTGCCCGGTGGGCGGCGGATTGTAGGCCATCTCGACGATGCCCGTGATCCCCCCGTGCACGAACGTGCTGTCGCCGATGACGCTGACGACCTTGCGGGCCTGTTCCGGCGGCAGCACGTGCCGCAGCCCGAGCCCCACGCCGATGGCCGCGCCCATGCACACGCAGGAGTCCATCGCCTCGAACGGGGGCAGCACCCCCAGCGTGTAGCAGCCGATGTCGCCGGCGACGGTGCAGTCGAGGTCGCGGAGAATCTCGAACGTCTTGCGGTGCGGGCACCCGGCACAGAGCTGCGGCGGCTTGCCCCGCGGCGCGGGCGGCTCCGGCGAGGTGTCCCCCGCGAGCAGCCGCCGCACGCGCTCCACGCTCAGCTCGCCGAAGCGGTACAGGTCGGCCTTCGCCTCGCAGGCGATGCCCGCCGCCCGCAGCGCCTCCGCCAGGTACGCCTCGCCCTCCTCCACCACGACCAGCCGCGCCACCGTCCCGGCGAACCGCCGCACGCGCTCCAGCGGCAGCGGGTGCGTCATCCCCAGCTTGAGCACGCGGGCCTTCGGGGCGGCCTCGCGGGCGTGCACGTACGCGATGCCCGACGTCACGATGCCCACCGCCCCCTCGCCCTCGTCCTGGCGGCTGGGGCCTTCCGCCTCGTTCCAGGCGAGTATCTCCGCCAGCTTCGCCCGCAGCCGGCGGTGCGCCGGGCGGGCGTTCGCCGGCACCATCACCCGCCCCGGACGGTCGTGCTCGAAGTGCGCCTGCCGCGGCGCCGCCACGCCCTCCGAGCCGGTCACCACCACCGTCTTCGAGTGGCAGATCCGCGTGGTCGTCCGCAGCATCACCGGAATCTCCCACCGCTCGGAGATCGCGATCGCCTTCAGCGTGAAATCGTATGCCTCCTGGCTGTCGGCGGGCTCCAGCATCGGCACGCCCGCCGCCTTGGCGTAGCTGCGGTTGTCCTGCTCGTTCTGGCTGGAGGCCATCCCCGGATCGTCGGCCGAAACGATCACCATCGCCCCCGAGACGCCCGTGTACGCCGCCGTGAAGAACGCGTCCGCCGCCACGTTCAGCCCCACGTGCTTCATCGTCACAAGCGTCCGCGCGCGGGCGAAGGAGGCGCCGAGGGCGACCTCCATGGCGACCTGTTCGTTGGGCGCCCACTGGGCGCGGCCGCCGAGGTCGGAGAAGCTTTCCAGGATTTCCGTGGACGGCGTGCCGGGGTACCCGGTGCCGAGTGCGACCCCGCCGTGCCAGGCCGCCAGCGCCACCGCCTCGTTGCCGCTCAGGAGTAGCCGTTCGGATTCGCTCATGCCCTCTCTCGTTCCTGACTGAGTGCCTCGAGGAGCCACTCCGGCGGCCGCGCCGGCCGGCCCGTGGCGTCCGTCACCGCGTGGACGGTGTGCCCGCGGGCCACGTCGCCGCCGCCGGCGTGCTCGATGTGAACGTCGAACCGGATGCGTGCCGGCCCGGGCCGGTCCGCCGTCGTGGTGACGCGGAGTTCGTCATCGTAGCGGGCCCGCCCGAGATATTCAACGTGGGCCTCCACCAGCGGCAGCAGGACGCCGCGCCGCTCCATCTGGGCGTAGGGCACGCCGAGTTGGCGCAGCAGCTCCGTCCGCCCGCACTCGAACCATTCGAGCACCCGCGCGTTGTAGACCGTGCCCATCTGGTCCGTCTCGCCGTAGCGGACGCGGAGATCGCAGGTGCTCTTGGGCGCGGGCATCCTCGGGCAACCTTCCTGAAGGCCTTCGGGGAACGCACCTTGTAGTGAATCCCCGCCCGCGATTCAAGCCCGCCGAAGGTCCGCCGGCGGCGAATTGCGATGCGAAACGTTCCGCCGCTTCACTTGGGCACCGCCGGGCGATAGAATACTTCGCGCTTTGGGGCTTTGGCCGTTACGGGTTCCTCCTCGCAAGGAGCGATGAAATGAGAACGTCACGTCTTCTGCTGACCGTCTGCCTGGTGCTGCCCATCGCCCCCGCCGCGACCGCCCAGGCGCCGCTCGCCGAACGCCTGCCCGCCCGCCCGCTCGTCTACCTCGGCTGGGCCGGAAAAACCAAGGCTCTCGAGGACTCCGCCGCCGGAAAGCTCGCCGACGACCCCGCCTTCCAACGGGTCATGACCGGCATCCGCGACGCCGTCCTCAAGGCCGTGCCCGAGGGCCAGCCGCGAACCATCTTCGAGGCCGCCTGGGGCATGGCGACCACCGTCTGGAAGCACCCCGTCGCCGCCGCGGCCATCGACGTCGCCCCGGTCGCCGGGCGCGGCGAGCCCGTGCCGTCGCTGGCGCTGGTGGCGGACCTCGGCAACGACCGGAAGGCGTTCGAGACGCACCTGGAGAAGCTGGTGTCGGCGCTGGACGAGGACGCGCGGCCGGAGCAGCGGCAGTCGGCCAACGTGGCGTATAGGGTGGTTGCAGGCCCCGAGCGCGGCATGGAGGTGGCCTTCGGGTTCGACGGGAACGTGTTCTTCGTGTGTCTCGGCCCGGTGGACCTGGCGGGGCGGCTGCTCGGCCTGAAGGCCGCCGATTCGCTGAAAAGCGACAAGGCCTTCGCCGCCGCCGTCGCCGAGGTCGGCGGCGAGGCGCCGCAGTACGCGTTCTACGCCGACGTGAAGGGCATTCTGGCGGCCGCGCGGAAGGTCATCGCCCATCAGGAGCGGCACCGCGAGGGCCCGCCCGAAAGCAGCGGCGTGGCCCGGCTCGACAAGGTGGTCAAGGCGCTCGGGCTGAGCGAGGCGACGGTGCTCGCGGCGGCGGGGCGGTTCGCCGACGGCGGGGTGTACTCCAGGGGCAAGCTCTACAGCCCCGCCCCGCACACCGGCGTGCTGATGCCGTTCGCGGGCAAGCCGCTGACGGAGGCGGACCTGGCGGGCGTGCCGGCCGACGCCGACATGATGCTCGCCGCCAACTGCCCGATGCAGGCGATGCTCGCGGAGCTGCGGCGGGTGCTCGGGGCGACCGAGCCGCGGGCGCTGGCCGACTTCAACGAGGCCCTCGGCGAGCTGGACGAGACGCTCGGCACCTCGGTGGAGAAGAACATCCTCGCCAGCCTGGGCGACACCTTCGTGCTCACCAGCGCCGCCTCCCAGGGCGGCTTCGGCACCGGCACGGTCGTGACCATCGAGGTCACCGACGCCAAGGCCCTGGCGAAGGCGATGGCGTCGGTTGAGGAGGGCATCACGCGCGCCGCCGCCGGGCCGACGGGTCCGCCCGAGGCGCCCCGCCGCCAGCCCGTCCGCTTCCAGGGCATCCAGGCCGGGGGGACCGACATCCGCTACGCCGCCATCCAGACCGCCCCCGTCCCGGTCGCCCCGGCCTACGCCATCGCCAACGGCAAGCTCTACCTGGCGGCCTGGCCGCAGTTGGTCGCCGCCGCCCTCGACGCCGCCCCCAGGCCCGCGGCCACGCCGCTCCGCATCGCCCCCGCACTCGCGCCCCGCCCCGCGGGGCTCCTCGCCGAGGCGAGCTTCCGCAAGCTCCGCGGCCGCGTCGCCCGAGAGCCCACGGTCCTCATGTACGTGAACACGCCCAGGATCATGGAGCGGCTGTACCCCGTGATGTTGCTGGGCTTCACCGCCGGCATGAACGCCGCTGCCCGCGAGACCGGCGCGGCGTTCGACCCCGGCTGGCTGCCGCCGCTGTCGAAGCTGAAGCAGTATGCCGGCCCGTACATCGCCGCCGTGTCGGCCGACAAGGAGGGCATCGTCTATGAGGACTTCGGCTCCATGCCGCTTCAGGGGCTGCTGGGCGGCCCGGCGGCGGCGGCGCCGGTGATGGCGAGCTTCCTGCCGGCGCTGTGGACGGCCCGCGACAAGGCGCGGCGGGTGGTCTCGGCCTCGAATCTGCACCAGATCGGCACCTGCTTGATGGTGTACGCCGCCGACAACAACGGCCGCCTGCCGCCGAACCTCGGCGTGCTCGTGGGCGAATACGGGCTGATCCCGGGGACGCTGGTGAGCCCTTCGAGCGGCCGCCAGCCGCCGAAGGTCAAGGACGGCGAGATTGTCGGCGACACGGACTACGAGTACATCCAGTTGCCCTCGCTGCAGGCCATCGGGGAGGCGTCGGAGGCGGTGATCGCCTACGAGAAGCCGGAGAACTACCGCGGCGAGGGCACGTTGGCGCTGTTCGCCGACGGGCACGTGCAGTGGGTGACCGTCCCCCGCCTCCGCCAGCTCCTCACCGCCACGCGCCGCCTGTCCTCGCCGTAGGCACTGCCCGGCGCAGCCCCGGAAGACCCACGGTCAGGATGACCGTGGCACGCGTGGCCAAGATGGCCCCGCCACGGGGCCGAGGCCCCCGGCCGGGGCCGGCCGGCCAATCCGTGGCACGCGCGTGGCGGAAAGGCGGGGCGTCATCGCGGAGGGTCGCCCTGCGGCGGTCGTGTCTGCCGCGAGGCACGAGCCATGCACTCGAGGCATTCGAGCCGCCGGTCGATCGCGGCGAGGCGATCGTGGAGCAGCCGGCTGCGGTCGAGGATCCGGTTGGCCTTCCAGGGGAGCGTCGCCCACCAATAGAGGTAGCGCAGAGCGTGCCCGAGGACGGGGACGCGCCTGGGCAGCGCGCGGAGCCAGGGGGCGGACAATGGCGGCGGGGCGGACCGGCGCCACGGCAGGAGGGGCAGAACGCTGTGCCTCTCCGGACGCCCGGCGAAGTGATAGACGTAATACTGCATCCAGCGCCACTGCCCGATGCGCTGCGGATGCATGTAGTTCCACGTTCGGTCCATCAGCAGGAGGGGCACGGAGAGCTCCTGGGCCATGTAGTTCAGCACGGGCTGGTCATGCCACGTCAGACGCCCGGCAAGCTCTGTTCCCAGCTTGTGCGCGGCGGAAAGCAGCCTGGCGTGCTCGGACCGGGTCAGCACGAGCATGCCGGCGTTGAAGTAGGGAATGCGCATCGGCACCGACCTGGCGAGGGCCTCGTTGATCGCCGCCCAGTCCTCGTCCTCGCGCATGACGGTCTGGACGTAGTCGGGGAATGCATCATGCGAATTCCTGACCACCCCGAGCATCGACGGCGGACAGACCTCGAAGGGCGATGGCGCGTCATGCCGGATAAGGCTGTCCGCGCCGTCGAGGTAGAACACGCGATCCGCATCCGTGAACTCGAAGAGCCTCAGCTTGACCCAGAACGGGTGGGCCGAGGGATCGGAGTTCTCCGGCGTGATCTCCACGTAGGACGCACCCCACCTGTCGGCGGCGGCCATGAAGCTGTCCCTCGTGTTCTCACAGAGCACGCTGCCGAAATTGACGGTGGCCAAGGCAAGACGCATGGTGACGCTCCTCGGAAGGCACGGCGCCGGTTGATGGTCAGCGGCGAAGGCTATCCTCTCGCGGCGTCGGCGCCGAGGGCGGATCGCGGCCGGGGGAATGGCGCCGCAGCCCGGCCGGGGGCCAGGGGGGCTCGCGTTGGCGAGCGGGAGGCCCCTACCCGCGCTTGGTCCAGAAGGGGCCTCTGGGCTTCTTGGGCCGATGGCCGCGGGCGGCCTTGCCGGGGGCGGCGACAGTCGTCTCCCGGGCCGCGTCCGCCTCCTGGCGGGCCTGAATGTGCCGACGGATGATCTTCTGCTCGACCACGCCGGCGAACGTGGAGGTCATGATGTACAGATTCAGCCCCGCCGGCATGCTGTAGAAGATGAACAGCATCATGACGGGCATCATGTACATGAGCATCTTGCTGGTCTGCTGGCTCTGCTGGCCTCCGGCGGCCTGGGCGGCCTGCGGGTTCATTTTCATCTGAAGCACCATGGCCACGCACACCAGCAGCGGCAGCAGGTTGAACCCGTAGATGGGCGGCACGCCGAGGCAGCTCAGCCCCGGGATCGGCACGGGCCCGCCGAAGGGAATCAGCGCGTCGGGCACGGCCAAGTCGTTCAGCCACACCGGTAGAAACGCCGCGTGACGCAGGTCCACCGAAATCCGCAACGAGGTCCACAGGGCGATCCAGATGGGCATCTGGAGGAACATCGGGAGGCAGCCGAGGATGGGCGTCGCCCCGGCCTGCTTGTACATCGTCATCATCTCCCGGTTCTGCGCCTCCTTGTCGTCCTTGTACTTCTCCTTGATCTTCTGCATCTGCGGGCCGAGCTTCTGCATCTTCATCATGGAGACCTGGCCCTTCTTCGTCAGCGGGTGCAGCGCGACCCGCACGAGGATGACCAGCATGATGATCGCCACGCCGTAGTTGCCCATCGCGACGAGGGAGAGCTTGTCGAGCAGCCACATCATCCCCCACGTGAGCCAGTCGAACGCGCAGAAGCAGCCGGACGTCTCGATGGTGCCGAGGTAGCCGAGGCGTTCGTAGAGATCGCGGTAGGGCAGGTCCCTGGGCCCGCCGCTGAAGAGGGTGCGTCTTTTCGGCCCGGCGAAGACGTCGAGCGCCACGGCCAGCTCCTCCCCGCCGGCGAGGGCGCGGTCCGGCAGGGCGAACCCGGTGAGGTACAGGCCGGTCTTCGGCGTGGCGGGCGTGGCGACGAAGTAGAACGTTGCCTCGTAGCTCTCGGCGTTCAGCGCGCCGTTGGGGTCGGCGGGCTCCAGGTACATCATGGAGGCGAAGTACTTGTTCGTGCAGCCGACCCAGGCGACGGGGGCGGCGCCGTCGCTCCGCCCGACCTCGACGGGCTTGAGGGGCTCGGCGCCTTGGAGGCGCTTGGCGGGCGGCGACATTTCGGCGTCGACGTTGCCGCCGTCGGGCCTGTAGCGCCCCACGACGGCCTGGCGGGCGTCGCGGCGGAAGTCCTCCAGCGGCACGCCGCCCGGGCCATACTGGTCAAGCTGCACCCGCAGGTCCTTGCCCTGCTCGAGGAGCGTGGCGACCTCGTCGGCGCCGAGCAGCGGCCCCCGGCCGTCGGGGGCGGTCAGCGCCTCCAGGCGCTCGCGCGTGAGCAGGTTCTGCACGCGGATGGCGAGCTTGATGGAGTAGTCGTTCTTGTCGAGGTGGTAGCGCTTGACGATCCGGACGTAGGGCACGACCTTCGCCGGCAGGTTGGGGTCGGCGAAGGTCAGGTCGCGGTCGAAGGTGACCTCGAAGGCGGCGTCGTCGACGGTGGCGCCGGCGACGGGGCGCCAGCGGATCCGCGTGAGGTCGGGCGTGTTGGGCGAGGCGCCCGGCACCGAGATCCGCAGCCAGCGCGTCGCCAGCGGCAGCGGCGCGGCCTCATCCGGCAGCGGCGTGATGACGGCGTAATGGCCGCGGTAGGTGTTCGGGTCGTTCCGGCGGGCCTCCTCGTAGGCGGCCGGATCCTTCGCGTGAAGCTGCTTGTCCTTCACCGTCTCGAAGTACTTGCTGAGCCGGGCGTACCGGACGCCCGCCCCCAGCGTGTCGAACTCCACCTGCAACAGGTAGCCGGTGCCGGGGTCCCGCGAGCCGATGGCCACGGGCGTTTCCTCAGGCTTCCACAGGCCGTTGTGCGACCATTCGACGCCGGTGGGCGCGGGGTGTGTGGCCGGCGGCGGGGCGGGCTGCGTGGCGGCGGCCGGGGCAGTCGCCCCCGCCAGCGGGATAGCGCGGGTGGTGGCGGCCAGGCCCGGCGAGACGGGCTGCGTCGCCGCCGGTTGGGTGGCGGCAGGCCCCGGCGGGGCAGGTTGCGTGGCAGGCTGGTCGCCGGCGCCGTCCGAGGTGCTCGCGGTGGACAGCGCGTGGTAGACCAGCAGGCCGAGGCCGAGGCCAAGGATGAGCAGGACGGGGACGAGTCGCTTCAGGTCCACGGGGCCTCACCGCCCCTCTTTGAGGCGCGTGCCGAGGTAGTCGTCGAGCTGCGGGATGGCGAAGACCTTCCGCACGACGGCGTCGACGTCGTAAGGGACGCGGACAAAGCGGATGACCTGCGGCTCGACAACGACGTAGCTGGCGCGGGAGTCGCGGTCTCGGGGCTGCCCGACGGAGCCGACGTTGATCAGCGCCTTGCGGGCGGGGTCCACCTCGAACAGGCCCTCCAGCTCGTCGGGGGCGTAGAAGTCGGGCGTCTCGAGGAACACGCCGGGCACGTGCGTGTGCCCCACGAAGCAGAGGTGATCGAACCGGTCGAACTGCCCCTGCACCTTGCCCGGATTGTTGAACACGTCGTCGGGGAAGATGTACTCGTTCACCGGGCGCCGCGGGCTGCCGTGAACGAAGATGATCTTCCCGAACCCCAGCTCCTCACCGTCCATCTCGTGCTTGACGGGCAGATTGCCCAAAAACGCCCAGCAGGCGTTCCGCCGGACACCGTCGTCGAGCTTCTCGATCGTGCGGCGGGTCCAGAAGCTGGAGTTCTCGGCGGCAACGTTGAACTTCGCCGGGGCGTACATGACGGCCGAATCGTGGTTCCCCATCAGCGTCAGCGCAGCGTGCTCGCGGACCATCTCGACGCAGTCGACGGGGTCGGGCCCGTAGCCCACGACGTCGCCGAGGCAGATGACGCGGTCGATCTGGCGCTGGGCGATGTCGTCGAGGACCGCCCGGAGCGCCTCGGTGTTGGAGTGGATGTCGCTGATGACGGCGAACACTTCGGGGGGCTCCTGCGGCGAGCGACCGTACGGGCCGAGCACCCGGCGCGGCTGTAAGCGGGTCATGCTAACGAACGGCGGGGGATTATTCAACGCCGAGGGGCGCGCGGGCCGCGGCTGGCGGGCGGCGGGCGGGCGGCGTAGAATCCGCCGCGGGAGGCGAGGCCGTGGCAGGCGGCGTGTCCATCGCGATCGAGACCTCCAGCCGCGCCGGCGGCGTGGCGCTGGGGCGGGGCGGGGCGCTGGTGCGCGCGGAGGCGTTCGACGCCGGCGGGCGCCACGCCGTGCAACTGCTCTGCCGGCTCGAGGCGCTTCTCGCTGCCGAGGGCCTGAGGCCCGGCGACCTCGAGGAGGTCTACATCTCCGCCGGACCGGGCAGCTTCACCGGCCTGCGGGTCGGCGTCACGGTGGCGCGCACGCTGGCGCAGGCGGTGGCGGGGATGCGGTGCGTCGCCGTGCCAACGGCGCTGGCCGTGGCGGAGAACGCCGCCGGCCTCGCGTGGACGCACCTCGCCGTGGTCTTCGACGCCCGCAGCGGGGAGCTGTACGCCCAGCAGTTCCGCCGGGGCGACGGGGAGATCGCCCCCGCGTCCGCCCCGGCCGTCATGACGGAGGCCGAGTTCCTCGCCGCCGCCCCGAGGCCCGTCCTGCTCGTCGGCGAGGGGCTCGCCCATCACGACCTCACCGCCGACGGCGTCGAGATCGCCGACGCGGCGTTCCACGTGCCGACGGCCGGGGGGGTCTGGCGCGTCGGCCGGCGCATGGCCGCGCGGGGCCAATGCGCCGACTACCACCGCCTGCTGCCGATCTACACCCGGCGGCCGGAGGCGGTGCGCCTGTGGGAGCAGCGGCATTCAGCCGAGAGCGAAGGACGGGCGAGCGCCGATGGCTAGAGCAGCGCGTCCGGAGTAGGCGGAGCCCCCAACCGCGAAGGGACGCGATTGGGGGCCCTTGCCGCAGGCCGCTTGCGATGGTCCCACGCTTACAGTGTCCGTGCCGCACCCGGGCCCCGACCCCGGCAACCGGGCCGGCAACCCTTCGCGGGCGTGCCTGCGGTCCGCTCCGCGATGGCGCTCCCGATCGGGAGCGCCGCAGTTGCCGTTGGCCTCCCGCCGGTGAACTGTAGCGCGGCCCGGCCGTCGATATCAAACCCGCGCCTCCGCCGGACGCCCGCGGTATAATCGCCGCCCATGAGCGACCTCGTCCGGACGGCGCTGGCCATCGACCACGACCTGCTCGCGAAGTTCGACGCGTGGCTCACCGCCCGCGGCTACACGAATCGCAGCGAGGCCGTCCGTGACCTCATCCGAAGCGCCCTCGTCGAGGCCGAGTGGCAGGACTCACGCGCCGAGGTCGTCGCCGTCCTCAGCATCATCTTCGACCACGCCTCCCACGATCTCGCCCAGGCCGTCACCGAGCGCCAGCACGCGGACCCTTCGGCCGTGCTGTGCAGCCAGCATGTCCACCTCGACCACGACAACTGCCTGGAGGTGATCATCATGCAGGCCGCGGGGGAGCGGCTCCGGCCGCTGGCGGACGCGATCATCGCGACCCGGGGCGTGAAGGCGGGCAAGCTGACGCTGCTGAGCAAGCACGTCTGAGCGGCCGCGCGGCCGGCAGGCAGGCGGCTACCTCGCCGCCAGCTCCTCGTATACCGCGTTGTAGTGCAGGGCGCTGTGGAGCGGGGTGTTCGGCGGAATGTGGTTCCCCACGGCCATGAAGAAGCCCGGGCAGCCCTTGCCGATGGCCATGCAGCGTTCGACCTCGGCGCGGATGTCGTCCCGGCTGCCAAACAGCAGGATGCGCGTGTCGGCGTTGCCGACGATGACGTGCGTGCGTCCGTACCGGGCGGCGACGTAGGCCATGTCGGTCGTCGGCTCCATCACGAAGCCGCTCACGCCGCAGGCGGCGATGTCGTCGACGAACTCGGTGTAGTTGCCGTCGGAGGTGTAGAGGATGCGTTTGCCGCCCTCGATGAGGGGGGCGAACAGGCGGCGGTAGCTGGGGAAGACGTGTCGGCGGTACCAGTCGGGATGGAGGATCGCTCCGCTCGTCCAGACGATGTCGTCGTGGACCATCACCACCGGCACGTCGGCGGCGCCGAGGGCGTCGAAGTACTGCTGAATCCACGCGGCGTAGCGGTCGGCCAGCTCGCCGAAGCGGGCGAGGTCGGTGCCGGCCGCCAGAAGCAGCATCTCCCAGCCGAAGATGTCGATCAGCCCGGAGATCAGCGTGATGTAGATGCCGGTCATCCGCACGCCGACGGGGTCGCCGGCCATCTGTTGGCGGTAGTGCTCCTCGAAGCGGCGGCGGAGCTCGGCGGGGTCCTTCGCGCCGTAGGCGGCCTGTGGGTCGAACGCCAGCACCTGCTCGGGGTCGGTGAACGGGCAGCGGACGGCGTCGCGCCGGTCAACGCCGCCGGCGGCGTACTCGGCGTGGCCCATGTCCGTGCGCAGCTCGCCGAACTCCCCCCGACCGATCAGCGTGCTCCAGAACAGGTCGTAGTTCCACGCCTTCACGAACGCGTGCCGGGCGCGGTGCTTCAGCTCCTCAGGCGAATCGACGCCGACATCGATTCCCGTGACCGCCGCGATCAGCTCCCAGTGCCCCTCCGCCGAATACTCCGTCCGCGGAACGCGCGGCGGCATCTCCAGGTGGACCGCGGCCCAGCCGTCCTCGTAGCTCATGTCTGCGGCTCCCAGGCCTTCCGAAGCCGGGGCGCGGCGGCGCCCTCGGGCGCGCCCAGCATAACCGGACAGGCCAGGCCGGCAAGTCGCCACGCCGATGGATTATCTGCTCAATCGCGGCCTGGGGGATTGCCGGGAAGCGCCGCGCCGCGATATAAGTGTGATACGGCCGATGAAGACGCGGCCGGGGCTTCGAAGAAAGGATACCGACGATGTATGCCAAAGGCCGCAAGAAGGACACGACGCGGTTCGCCGTGATGCCGGAAGGCCCTGTTCGCCGTGTCGAGGTGGCGGGCGACTTCAGCGGGTGGCAGCCGCTGCGAATGCGGAAGCAGAAGGACGGGAGCTTCGCGGCGGCCGTGCCGCTGGCGCCCGGTTCCTACGAATACAAGTTCCTGCTCGACGGACAGTGGGCTCTCGACCCGGACAACCCGGCCTGGGCGGCGAACCCGTACGGCTCGCTGAACTCGGTGGCGGTTGTGACGTGAGCGCCGCGAGCGGCCGGGGCTAAGGGGCGGTCCCCGCCTGCGACATCCGCAGCGGGCTCGGCACGCGCACCTCCGGCTCGCCGGCCAGGTATCCGTGGCGCCCCAGGAACCGGTCCGCCAGGTCCAGCGTCACCTGGCGCCAGGGCGAGCGGTTGAAGAATCCGTGCCCGGCCCCCGCCGCCGCATAGAGTTCGGCGGCGTTCCCGAGTTCGCGGGCCCGCCGGATGAACCGGCGCCCATGGGCCAGGAAGCGGTCCTGCGTGCCGTAGAACAGGATGGCCGGCGGGGCGCCCGCGGCGAGGTGGGCGTTCGGGCAGATGGCGCGGGCGAGCCCGCGCGAACCGACCACCGCGACCACCCGCGGGGTGGTCGTCGTGAGCACCGGATTGAACAGGACCAGCAGGTTCGGGCTCGACGAGACGCTCAGGTACTCGCCGTCGGCCTCGAAGCCGTTCAGAATCGCCGCGCACGCGGCGATGTGCCGCCCCGCCG
>CAZMDT010000031.1:0-4067 GCA_964564965.1 uncultured Planctomycetaceae bacterium
TGCGGCGGCGGCAAGTTTCGGCTCCGCCGCGGCCAGGGCGTAGATGTGCTTGCCGTACTGGTGGTCCTTCAGCGACTCGAACTTCGTCACCGCGGCGGCGACGTCGCCGACGAAGGCGCTGAGGTCGGTCACCTTGTAGCCGCCCAGGACGTACTTGCCGAGCGCCTCGCTGGCTTTGGCGATCTCCGGCTCGGCGGCAGCGACGGCGTAGACGTGCTTGCCGTATTTGTTGTCCTTGAGGCCCTCGAAGGTCGTGATGAACGTCGTGACGCTCGACGTCAGGTTCGCCAGGTTGACGGCGTTCGGGTTGGCAAACACCTGGGCGGCGGCGTTGGCGATCAGCGCGCCGGCGACGATCTGGCGCGCCCTCGGCCCCCACGACACGTCCGACAGGCCCTCGATGGACAGGAACGTCTTGCCGCCCTGCGCGATGACCCCGGTGATGTTCCCCACGGTCGGATCGGCCCAGGCCTTGCCGAGCAGGTAGCCGGTCTTCTTGATCTCGTTGGCCTGCTTGAGAACGTTGACGCCCGTCTTCCAGGTCTTGTTCCCGCTGATGTCCTCCCAGGCGATGACGGCGTCGGCGGCGTCCAGGCCCAACTGCTGGATGTTGTGCGCGGACGGATCCGCATACGTCTTCTTGGCGGAGTTGTAGAGCGCGATGCCCGTGGTGATCCGCTTCTCCCACTTGGCCAGGCCGAGGTCGAGGTTCGACTTCTCCATGATCGCCTTCGTGCCTGACCAGAGCTGCTTGATGTACTTGCCGCGGTTCTCGGCCGTGGGGTTGCGGGCGAACTCGTCGGCCACCGGCATCATCTGGCCCATCTGGTCCAGCTGCTCCAGATAGACCTGGATGATGGCCGTGCCCGCCTGGTAGGCGACGTTCACGCCGATGGCGACGCCGACGCGGAGCAGCTCGATGACCTTCGGATGGTTGGCGGCGAGCTCCTTGGGGATGGACTCGTCGAACTTCTTGACGGCTCGCTTGACGAGGTCCTCGGCGACCTTCTGGTGGATCCACTTGGGGTATTCGTAGAACGGGACGTTCTCGGGGGGCAGCATGTCGGCGATGGGCCCGGCGCGGAACAGCAGTTCCGGATCGGTGGACAGGAACTGGTCACGCAGCCCCTCCTGGTTGATGTAATCGACCTCCAGCCAGGTCTGGAGCGACGCCCCCATGCCCTTCACGTAGGGGGCGGACAGCGCGCCGCTGGACCTGCTGCTGACGCCGAGGATGCCGGTCTGTTCGGCCACGGTCGTCAGGCTGTCGGCGGCGTGCCCGGTCGGGTCCACCTTGTTGAGCGGGTCGTTGCCGACGTAGCGGTAGAGGTGGGTGTCGTCGCCGTCGACGCCGAGGGTGTCGGGGCTGATGAACCGTCCGGTGAAGGGGTCGTAGTAGCGGGCCCGGTAGAAGTAGAGCCCGGTCTCGGCGTCGTACTCGCGCCCGGTGAAGCCGTAGCGGTTGTAGATGCCGTCGTCGGAACGCGAGACGACCCGGCCGAACGCGTCGTACTTGACGTGGTCCACCGGGGCGCCCGTGCCGTCCACCAGGTCGCGAACCGTGCCGAGATGGTCCGCCAGGTGCCAGAGGACCTCGCCGGCGGCGTCCTCCTGCGCGAGGACCTGGTCGGTCTTCAGGCCGTGCAGGTAGACCACGTCGCGCTGGGGCGCCGCCGGGCCGGGGCCGTCGGCGTCGAGGAACTCCACGAGCACGTCCTCGCCGTCGTAGACGAAGTGGCGCACGGGCGCCGCGACGCCGTCGTCCGGCGCCTCGTCGACGGCCTTCGCGATGCGGCGGTCGAGCGGGTCGTAGGTGTACGTGGTGAGGCGCACCGGATCGCCGGCGGCATCCTTGTCGGTGACGGCGACCAGGCGGCCGCGGTGGTCCCACGTGAACTCCCGCCGCTCGCCCGTGGCGATGAGCGTGGCGGTCAGCAGCCGGCCCTCGGCATCGTAGGTGTAATCGTAGATGCCGTCGGAGTGCAGCCAGTTGTCCACGCCGACGTCGTAGTCGGTGCCCGGCACGGCCGAGGCGCTGCGGTTGCCGGCCAGGTCGTAGTCGTAGGCCTCGTCGAGGATGTCGGGGTCGTCGTAGGTGGCCGAGGCGAACTGGCCGTCGGTGGTGTAGGTGAAGGCGGCGTCGCCGTCGACGTCGGTGACGGCGTTCACGCGGCTGAGGTGGTCGTAGCCGACGGTGAAGAAGCTGATAACGGCGTCGGCGGGGTCTTTGTGGGTGATCTGCGCGACGAAGCCGCGGCTGTCGTAGGCCAGGTCGGTGGCGGCGACGAGCTGCGTGCCGGTGATGTCCGCATAGCGTTCGATCCGCGTGGCCAGGTAGGCGTCGGCGTGGTGGTCCAGGCGGACGGCCTTGGGGGCCACCGTGTCGCCGGACTGCATGACCCACTGGAGCCGGCGGTTGTTGGGGTCGTAGGCGTAGGCGTTGGCGAACGCGAGGGCGGCGTCGATGGTGGCGGCGACGCCCGCCGGGCGCCCGGCGTCGTCGTACGTGTAGGCCAGGATGACCTCCGGCACGCCGGGCGTGCCGACGTTGGAGGCGTACTCGAGCCGTCCGGCGTCGTCGTAGAACCAGGTGACGGCGGCGTCCGGATCGGCCCAGGACAGCGGTCGCCCCGCGAGGTCGTAGGTCATCTCGATGCTGCGGACGAGGTCGCCGTCGAGGTCGTACCAGTTCTCGAATCGCCGCTGGTTCAGCCCGTTGTGGAGGTACTCGATGCTGAGGTCGTTCCGGTCGACGACGCGCTCGAGGTTGCCCGCCCGGTCATGGAAGAGCTGCCGCGTGCCCGAGGCGTTCGTCTCGGTCACCTTCCGGTCCAGCCCGTCATACGTGAAGCTCGTGGTGTTCCCGTTCTGGTCGGCTACGAACGTCAGGTTCGAGGCCGCGTCGTAGCCGTACTGCACCACCCCGCCGTCGGCGTCGGTGACGAACTCCAGGCGGTCCAGGAAGTCGTGGTCGTAATCGACCCATAGGCCGTGCGGGCCCGTCACGAGGTCCGGATTGCCGTTGGCGTCGTAGGTGTAGTCGATCGTGTTGCCGTCGGCGTCGCTCTCGGAATCGCGCCGGTTCAGAGCGTCGTACGTGTAGGAGTGCTCCTCGAGGCCGCTGACGACGTGGCGGAGGTTGCCCACCTCGTCGTACTCGTAGAGCGTGTCGCCGGCTTCAGGGTCCTCGATGCGCACGACGCGCCCGAGCGCGTCGTAGTAGGTCGTGGCGGGCTTGCCCGTGGGATCGACGGCCGTCTCGCGCCGGTCGTGGAAGCCGTCGGTGTAGACGTGGTCGGTCTTGTATCCCCCGCCGGGATGCGAGGCGGACAGCACGGTGACGCTGTCGATCCGCCCGGCCTGATCGTACTCGTACGCGGTCTGCACGCCGGCGGCATCGACCTTGAGCACCGGGTAGCTCGCCGCGTCGTACGCGGTGGTCTCCACGGCCTGCTCGGGCATTCCGGCGGCCCGCGTGATGCTCACGAGCCGGTCGAGGTAGTCGTAGGCGTACACCGTCTCGTACGCCGCGGGTCGCGGGTCGATTTCCTTCCACAGGTTGCCGCCGTCGTCGTAGAGGAACCGCTCGGTGCTCTCCTCGGGCTCCCCGGCGGCGCGGACGATGGCGACCACGCGGTCGAGCCCGTCATACGTGTACTCCGTGCGGAAGCCGCCGGGCCGGGGGCTGACCTGGGCCTTCAGGCTGCCGTTGGCGTAATACTCGTTGATCTCGACAATCAGGGCCTCGGACGTGCCGTAGGCCGCCGTCACCACCGTGGCGCGGTTGAGCGCGTCGTACTCGGTGTGCGTCACGTAGCCCCGCTTGTTTCGCACGTCGGTGCGGTTGCCCGCCTCGTCATACCCGTATTCCATCCAGTCCCCGTACGCGTCCGTCTGCTTGACCAGGCGGTTCAGGCCGTCGTACTGGTAGGCCGTCGTGTTGTCGCGGTCGTCGGTGATCTCCGTGATGTTGCCCCGGTCAATGTGCACGTACTCCGTGTCCGTCAGGTCGGGGTAGGAGATCTTCGTGAGCCGGTCGATGCCGTCGTACTCGTAGCCCGTCTCGT
>CAZMDT010000031.1:4077-16342 GCA_964564965.1 uncultured Planctomycetaceae bacterium
AGCCCCACGGATCGACCGTCCGCTCCAGGTTGCCGTACTCGTCGTAGTCGTAATGGGTGTGCCGCCCTTCCGGATCGGTCACGTCGGCGAGTCGGTTCAGGCCGTCATAGGCGCGGGCCGTCATGTAGTCCGGCGTGGCGCCGCTGCCGCGCGGGTCCCACTCGTGGATGAGGTTGCCGGCGGGGTCGTACTCGAACAGCCGGATCGACTGGTCCGTCGTCCCGGGCCCGCGGATGACGGCGGTCAGGCGGTTCAGCGCGTCGTACTCGTACAGCGTGGCCCAGTGGTAGCCGCGCTCGTCGCTGTGCTCGACGACGTTGCCGGCCTCGTCGTAGACGAAGTATTCCTCCGTCTGCTCGGTCGTGCCGAACCCGTGCGTGACGGTGACCACGCGGTCGAGGTCGTCGTACGTGTTTTGCGTGCGGCTGTTGACGGCGTCGAAGTAATCCGTCGGCCGGCCCGCGGCGTCGTAGATGAACCGCTCGACCGCCTCGTCGGCCGTGCCCAGCGCCTGAGCCTTCCGGACCACGCGGTCGAGCAGGTCGTACTCGAACCGGGTGATGTAGCCCGCCGGGCGGGGATCGAGAATCTGCGTGACGTTGCCGGCCTCGTCGTAGGCGTAGGTGGTGGCGGCGCCCGCCGCGTCGGTTTCGGTCAGCACGCGGTTGAGGTCGTCATAGGTGTACTCGGTGACGTACGGCGCGCCGCTGTCGTCCTGCTCGGGACCGAGCACGAACCGCAGGTTCCCCACCGCGTCGTACTGGTACGTCGTCTCCCGCCCGACGGCGTCGATCATCAGGTCCACGCGGTTCAGCGGGTCGTAGTGGTAGCTGGTGAAACGCGCGGGGAAGCCTTCCTCGTAGCCGATGACCGTCTCGCGGTTGCCGGCCCCGTCGTACTCGTACCGCGTCTGGTTGTACTCGGGATCGATCATCCGCACGAGCCGCCCGTCGCGGTCGTACTCGTAGTCGGTGTGATACAGCGGCCTCGGGCCGGACGCCCGCGTCAGATGGCCCGCCTCGTCGTACTCGAAGCTCTCCACCGCCTCCCACTTCGTGGCGAAAGCGCGGGTGATGCTCTTCAGCCAGTCGTTGTCGTAGTAGTCGTAGACGGTTCGGTATCCCGCCGGTCGCGGGTCGATCATCTCCACGAGGTTCCCGACGGCGTCGTAGACGTACCCCTCCACGAGGCGGTCCGGCGTGTTCGCCGCCCGCGCGATCGTCTCGAGGTGCTTGAGGGCGTCGTACCCGTACTCGGTCCAGCGCCCGAGCGGGTCGACCTCGCGCGACACCAGCCCCAGCGCGTTGTAGTGCGTCTCCCAGGCGGCCTCCTCCGGCATGTCGGGCGCCCGCGTGGTGCTGACCAGCCGGTTCAGGCGGTCGTACGCGTAGACGGTCTGGTAGCCCGGTTCCGGCCGCGGGCCGCGCTCGGCCAGCACGTTGCCCACCTGGTCGAGCGTGTACTCGGTCCAGCCGCCGGCCGCGTCCTGAACCCGGTAGAGCCGGTCGCCCAGGTCGTACACGTACGTCGTCCGGCAGGCCACGCTGCTGCGGTCGCCCCCGGCGCGGGCGTCGATGACGGCGGTGAGGTTGCCCGCCTTGTCGTAGAGGTACTCCGTCCTGCCGCCGAGGGGGTCGGCGATCTCGATGAGGCGGTCGAGCAGGTCGTACTCGTAGGTGGTTCTGAACTCGGCGTTGGACAGGTTGCCCTCGCCGCGGCCGTCGATGACCCAGGTGCGATTGCCGACCGCGTCGTAGCCGTAGAGCGTGACGTCGCCCTCGGGGTTGGTTTCGGCGGTGAGGCGTTCGAGGGCGTCGTAGTCGTAGGTGGTGCGGTAGAGCGTGTCGTAGCGGTCGCCGTGGGCCCGGGCGTCGAGGAGGGCCGTCACGTTCCCCACGCCGTCGTACACCGTCTCCGTCCGGTTGCCCTCGGCGTCGGTCATCTCAATGCGGCGGTTCATTTCGTCGTAGGCGTACTCGGTGCGATGGGCCGAGCCGCGGGGGTCCGTCACCGCGATGATGTTCCCCACGACGGCGTACTCGGTGAGGGTCGTGTACAGGTAGGCCCGGGTCTCGTGCGTCGGGCGGTTGCGCACGTCGTACGTGTAGGCGGTGGAGAACGCCTCGGTCGTGCCGAACGCCTGGATCTCCTCCTGAAGGTTCCCCTGGGCGTCGTACCGGTAGCGCGTCTGGTTCTCCTCGGCGTCGGTGGTCAGGCGGATCAGGTCGATGCCGTTGTACTCCCACAGCGTCACCTGGTCCTCGGCGGGGTCGTTCTCGACCGTCTGGGACGTCCGGCGGTCGACATCGTCGTAGGTGAAGCGGGTGACGCCGAACTCGCCGTTGCCCGGGCCGATCTCGGCGGTCGTCCGCCCGCGACCGTCGTACTCGTACGTCGTCACGGCGTGGCGCGGATTCGTGACCGTCACGCGGCGGTTGGCGTCATCGTAGGTGTACTCGGTCGGGTTGCCTTCCGCGTCGTACTCGTACAGCAGGCGGCTGCGCTCGTCGTACACGGCGGCGCGCGTCCTCAGCCCGGCGTCCTGCTCGTAGCTGTAGGTGTAGTCCTCGCTGTACTCGACGGCGTAGACCGTGAAGTCGCCGTCGTACTCGTACTTCCACAACGTCTCGTAGTTGAACCCGCCGGGATCCTGGACCATTCGCTCCCGACGGCTGAGCGGGTCGTACTCGTACAGGGTCTCGTTGTCGTTGGCGTTGATCTCCTGGATCAGGTTCCCGGCGGCGTCGTAGTCGTAGTGCGTCTCGTAAATGAGGCCCTCGCCGGGCAGCAGGTTCCGCACCAGGATGAGCCGGTTCATCGGGTCGTAGTCCATCTGGGTGCGGTTGCCGTTCTCGTCGACCAGCTCCCGGACGTTGCCGGCCGCGTCGTACGCGTAGCTCAACCCGCTGCCGTCGTCGTAGTGGACCTCCCGGAGCATCAGGTTGTCCGGGTAGTACGTGTAGTCGGTGACGTTCCCGACGCGGTCCTCCGAGCTCAGGAGCTGCCCCTGGGCGGTGTAGGTGTAGCTCGTGCTCACGGCCCCCAGCTCCGGGTCGTCGGTGTACCACACGCTCTCGAGGATGTTCCCGTTGTTGGGGTCGATGCCGTTCTGGGTGAGGCGCCCGATGGCGTCGACGTGCCGGAAGAGCTGGTTGAAGTCGTGCTCGTACTCGAACGTCTCGGTGACGGCCCGCCCCATCGCCCCGTCGACGTCCGGGTAATCCGTGATGCTCACGACGTTGCCGAAGTCGTCGTACTCGTACTCGGTGACGTTGCCCATCGCGTCGGTCTGCTTCACGATGAGCGAGTAGGTGTCCTCGTCGCGGTCCGCCTCGGTCTGCGTTCCGACGTCGTCGGTCACCAGCACGTACTGCCCGGCGGCGGTCAGCTCGAAATCCTGCCGGTCGTCCTTGAAGTCGATGTAGGTGGCCTTGGCGACGGGCTTCTCGGCCTTGTCGCCGGTGTCGGGGTCTTCCTCCAGGCGGGTCAGCACGACCAGAACGGGCGGGTGATCCGGGTCGGTCGTCTCGGAGAGGGTGAACAGGCCCGTCATCTGCGCCGCGCTGAGCGTGAACTCCTTGCCGTCGACGCGCTCCCCGCCGATCACGCGCCCGGCGTCGTTGTACGTGACGCTCTCGGCCATGCGGCCGAAGTACGGGTCGGTGCCGTCGTTGCCTCGCTTGTGCATCTGCCCCGTGAGCAGGTGCGTGAAGGGCTCGACGTCGGGCGGGGCGACCTCGCCGTACCCGAACGTGCGGGGGATGCCGTCCGTGTCGATGATCTCGATGAGATTGCCTTCGCCGTCGTAGTTGAAGTACGTCGGGCGCCCCGCCGGGTCGGTCACGACCCGGACACGATCGCCGCCGCCGTAGTCGAGGACGGTCTTCATGCCGGCGGGGTCGATGATCTCGATGAGCTTCTGCGCCGCGTAGACGTATTCCGTCGTGTTGCCGTTGCGGTCGCGGACGTACTGGAGCTGGTTGTCGCCGTTGAACGCGTAGACGGTGCCGTCCAGCATCGTGCGGACGAACAACCCGCTCGGAAGCTGGCGCAGGTCCGAATAGTCGGTCGTCAGCGAGGTGAACGGCTCGCCCGGGGTAGCCGGGGCCAGGAAGATCTGCTCGTTCCCGTTCCCGTCCGCCAGCAGCACCGAGCCGTCCCCCTCGAACAATTCGAAGTACCCCGCGATGCCCCAGCCGGCCCCCAACGGGTGCGCATACTCCCCGCCGTCGGCCAGCATGTGGTCGCTGTAGTTGACCACCGGCACCGGGCTGGACGAGGGCACCATCCGCCCGCGGTACTGCCCGTCCACCAGCTCGAACACGCCGTACTCGAGGACGAAGGAGTAGGCGCCGCTGGGCCCATCCGACAGGTCGATCTGGATGGCGGCCCCGTAATAGCCGTCGGGATCGGGCGTGTCGGGGAAGGCGAAGATGTTCTCGCCGCCCTCCAGGCCAAGCTCCAGCGCGGTCTCCACGTCGAGCCCGCCCGCGCGGGCGCGGTACTCGCCGTTGTAGGCCGTCAGGCGGACCACCAGGCGCAGGTCCTCGGTGTCCTCCGGCAGCTCGCGCAGGCTGAAGTAGTAGATGATGCGCGGCTCGGCACGGAGCGAATCGTAGTGCAGCGTGATGCCGCGCTCCTGGCCGAGGGAGCGGTAGGTCGCGAGCTGGTGCCACTCCTGGAAGGCGCCGGTGTGCAGCTCGACCATCGACTGAAGCCCGGCGTTCACGAGCATCGGGTCGTTGGGGAAGGCGCTCAGCGTCGGCTCGGCGTTGTACGGGGTGGGCTTGAGGACCACCACGTCGCCCGCCAGCCGGTCCTGGGCGGCGATGCCCCGAGGCAGGCGCGGCAGCTCGATGGGGGCGAAGTGGTTCGGGTCGTCGCCCAGCAGGCCCTCCGGCGGCACGCCCAGGTACTGGCTCCCGCCCTCCGTGTAGAACCGGTAGTCCCCGTTGAGGTCCACCAGGTGGTTCACGTCGTCGATGGGCAGCGTGGAGAACGGCCCGTACAGCAGCGCCGACAGCTCCTCCGGAACCGGGGAGGCCAGCGGCCACTGGCCCGTGTCCTCCCGCGGATCCGTGTTGAAGACCTCGTCCTCGATGTCGCCGATGATGATCCGCGTGTCGAAGACGAACACCATGTCGAGCGCCTGGTAGGCCGCCAGCAACTGGATGCCGTCCGGCGAGATCGCCAGGTTGTCGGGGAAGCTGTTGGGGATCGGGCGGGTCGCCGCCACCAGCCGCGGCATGTCGAGGGCGTCGTCGAAGTCGCCCAGCGGGTTCCGGACGATGCCCACGTTGCCGCCGGCGGCGACGGGGACCTTCTTGACGCGGCCGTCGTCGCCGAAGAAGTAGTGGTTGTAGAGCACCTTCGGCCCGACGTTGGGGTCGTGCTTGGGGTCGTCGGCGACGTACTTGTTGAAGCCGGTGACGAAGGCGTAGGACGGGTGCGACCGCTCGATGACGTCCTTCAGCGCGTCGGCGGGAAGGAAGACGACGCCCTGGGCGTTGCTGACGCCGAAGGCCTGGAGGCCCCGCCCGTCGGTGATGCGCCGCTGCATGCCGAACGCCGTCAGGTTGATGTAGTCCACTTCGTGGTACACCGTGCCGGCCAGGTCCTCTTTGCGCCGAATCACGCCGAACCCCTGCGGGTCCGACAGCCGGTCGGTGACGAGGATCACGTCGGGATCGTCCGTGGCCACCACGTCGTACGGCACCGGCCCGACGCGGATGACGTTGTTCGGGTCGGTGGCGTTGAACGACGGCGCGTCGGTATCGGGCGCCCACACGTCCACGTCCATGACGAGCACGTTGCCCCAGCGCCCGGCGTACCCGCCGAGGAGCGTCCGTGCCGGCGCGGCGACGTACAGGCGCTTCTGGTCGGCGCTGACCGCCAGGCCCCGCAGCCCCAGCGGTGCGAGCTTCTCGGGCACGGCGATCGTCTCCACGTGGGTGTGGAACTTCGGGGAGAAGGGGTCGATGTCGATCACGTACACCGCCCCGCGGAGCTTGTCGGTGACGTACAGGTAATGGCCCTCGCGGTCGGCGACGAGCTTGAAGGGCTTCGCACCGGGGGCGTTCTGAAGCTCGATGTGCTGCACCCCGAGCGTGGCGGCGTCGTCCGGGTCGTCCGGCACGATGTCGACCTCGTGCAGCCCCTGCGCGTCGATGACGGCGATGCCGCCCGACGCCTCGAGCGTCACGTAGGCCCGCGTGCCGTCGTGCGTCGTGGCCACGGTGCACGGCGCGTACGTCTGGGCGGGCAGGCCCGTGCCGATGGGGATGCGGGCGATCTCGATCGGCTGGATCTTCGTGAACTCCGTGCCGTCGACGTCGAACGGCTCGAGGTGCGCCGTGTCGATCACCGACACCGTGTCGTCGCCGCCGTTGGCGGTGAAGGCGTACCGCGGGTTCGTGACGATCTTCACCGGGTTGCTGATGAACTGCTGCACCTCGAACGACCCGGCCAGCGGCAGCTCCATCGGCCGCGTCACCGTGATGTAGCTCAGCCCGACGATCACCTGCCGGGCCGCCTCGCCCGTCAGCGGCACGATCAGCTCGTCATGGTCGGCGTAGGAGTGGAGCTCGCAATCCTCGCCCTCGACGACGACGTCGCGCCCGCCGATGGGCTGGATCTCGCCGTCGGAGCCGATCGTGTCCCGCCCGCCGACCTCGAACGTGATGAACAGGTCGTCGAGGCTCTCGCCGAGGGCCGAGGCGTTGGGGTACGGGTTCTCCATCGTGAACTCGGCGCCGACGAGGACGAGCTGCGGCTGCGGGTCGCTCGGGTCGTCGCCGAAGGTGAAGGTCGCCTGGCTGAGGACCGGGGGTTGCAGCTCGCGCATCACGTAGCGCCGGGGCAGGGGCATCGCGTACTCGACGTACTCGCCCGGGGCGACCTGCACGTCCGTCTCGGTGACGGTGTAGAAATCCTTCTCGTGCCGGCGGACGCTCAGCTTCGCCGTCAGCCCGCTGTAGATCGGCATCAGAATGTCGATCATCGGGTTCGGCACGATGTAGTACTTCAGGTACCCCTCCTTCTTCCCGTAGAACGTCAGGTCGAGGTCCACCGTGTTCGCGTCGTGCATGAGCTGCATGTGCTGCATGAGGAAGAACACGCCGATGAGCCCGGCCTCGCCGGTGGCGCACCCGTGGATGCCCCGGTGACGGATGTGCGGGGCGCCGGTGTCGGGGTACGGCCCGGCGAACGAGCCGGAGGTGGTCCGCATCGTCCCGTGGTCGGTCACCACCATGCGATCCACGAGCAGCCAGGTGTCCTCGTACCCCTCGGCCGCCCCGAGATACACCTCGATCGACTCGAACATGAAGATGTCGTCGCCCGGGCTCGAGCCCGCCGGCGCCGGCAGCTCCACGCTCACCGTCGACTGCTGGAACCCCTCGAAGTCAGCGCCCGCGTCGATGTCGAACGCGCCGGCGAACTGCGTCCCGAACGGCATCGGGTAAGGCAGGTCCGCCTCGTCGAGCAGCGTCACCTCGATGGCCACGTCGTCCGTCAGCGCGCCCTGCGGAATGCCCACCGTCAGCCCCGTGCCGTCGGAGACGAACCCGCCCGCCGAGCCGACCGTCGTGGCGCCCACCGACGGCTGCGCGATCAGCATCGGCACCACCGCGCTCTGCCCGCCGTTGATGACCGTCACGTACGTCAGGCCCTCGGCGGCGCTGGTGAACAGGCCGTCCGGCGTGATGGTCCCCATCGCCGGGTCCATCACGTAGTAGCTCGTGCCGTCCGCCGCCGAGGCCAGGTCCTCCACGCCCGCCTCCAGCCGGCGCCGCACCGAGAACTGCCGCGTGTCGCCGCCCGGCTGGAGCGCGTAGGACGCGGGGTAGAAGTCCATCGGCCGGATGTCCGCCTCGCCCACCGTCACCGGCACCGCTGCCGTGAGGCCCCCGGCCGTGACCACGATGACCGCCGTGCCCTCGCCCACGGCGAGCACCTGGCCCGTCTCAAACACGGACGCCACGGACAGGTCGGTGCTCCGGTAGGTCGCGAAGCGGGCGGGCAGCGGGATCTGCTGGCCGTCGGAGAACTCGCCGATCAGCGCCACCCCGACGGACTGACCGACGCTCAGCACCGCCTCGCGCTCGGTGATCACGACGTTCACGAGGGCGGCGTCGATCACGTCCACCGCGACGGTCGCGGCGGCGGACATCAGGTAGCCGTCATCGGCGGCGAAGTCGAAGCCCGCGTCCCCGGCGAACCCGGCCTCCGGCACAAACAGCGCCGTGGCGCCCCCGTCCACCAGCCGCACCGTCCCGTGTTGGACGTTGCTGACGACGAAATCCAGCGCGCCGCCTTCGGGATCGTCCGCCAGGGACGACAGGTCCACCGACACCGCCAGGGCGGGAAGCGTCGACACCGACGTGCCCGACACCGTCGGCGCCTGCCCCGCCACAAAGCCGAACGCGCTCTCGATGTACGCGCCGTCGCCCAGGTCGACGACGCCGTCCCGGTTGGCGTCGGCCGCCGCGTCGTAGTCCGCCTCGCCCGCCGACGATCCCAGCGCCGCCAGGAACGCCGCCGTGTCCAGGCCGTCGACGGCGGCGTCGAGCGTGGCGTCGCCCGCGAGATAGATCTCCAGCTCGTAGTCGCCGGCCGCGGCGCCGTCGGCGCCCACGACCTCGACGACGTACGCGCCGCCCGCCTCGATCGTGTACAGCCCCAGCGACCGCCCCGGTTCGACGACGCTGTATCCCACCGGACGTCCGGCGATCCGCGGCAGGCCCGGCTCCAGCGCCCCCGGCGACCGCACCTCCACGCCGAGCGTGATCTGCCCGCTGGCGGCGCTGTCGATCTCCGCCGGGTTCAACAGGATGGCGTAGCGGACGACCTGCCCGGCCGCCAGGCTGCCGGCCACGTCCTGCCCCAGGAACGCCCGCGCCGCCCCGAGCACCGCGTCGATCGGCTCCGTGCCGAGCAATTCCCCGTCGGGCGAGTAGGTGACCGTCAGGCTCGGCCCCGCCGTCGAGACGACCGTATCCACGAGGTTCGCCGGGCCGGGCGCGCCGGCGTAGCCGTACCACGTCCGCTCGCCCGCGGCGAGGTCCCGCACGGCGGCCAGCCGCCCGGCCGCGTCGTAGGTGTAGTGCACCTCGGCGCCGTTCGGGGCCGACACCGACGCCAGGCGCCCGGCGTGGTCGGTGGTAAAGCCCACGCGGCCGCCGCTGAGCGAGATGAGCCCGCCGCTGGTAGCGATGATGCCGGGAGCCGCGGGCGGGGTGATCATCCGCAGGCCGGCCTCGGTGTCGTAGCGCCACGCCGCCCCGCCCGGCGCCACGAGCGTGTAGTCGTAGCCGCGGAACCGCCCGCTCGCCGGGTTGTAGGGCACGCCCGTGCCGAGCTGGTAGTACGCCGAATCCACCCGCTCCAGCGCGGCAAAGGCGCTTTCGAGCTGCCACCCCACGCCGGCGTCCGGCGTCCACGCCGGTCGGTAGTACACCAGCCCGCCGTACTGATCCCGCACCGGGTCGAACGTGAACGCCCCGCGCCCCCCGTCGGGCAGGTCGATGTAGACGCGCGTGCCGTCGGTGAAGGCGGGGTAGTGCCCCTCCTGCTCGTGGCCCGTGGGGGCCAGGTTCGTGGCGATGTTCGGCTCCACGCCGAGCAGCCGCCACCCGTAGCCGAAGGCGCCCGGCAGCGGCGCCCGCAGCGAATCGTAGACCCGCGTGATGCTCACGCTGAAGCCGCCAAGGACGGCCGTCACGTCGGTGAGGCTCTGCGTGAAGTCCGCCGCTTTGGCGAGGGAGAAGATCTCGATCACGCGCGAGGCGACGGTTCGCCGCCGGCCCATGTCCCGGGCGGTCAGGCGGAGCACGTAGGCGCCGTTCATCCAGCGGGCGGGGTCGAGCCTCGCCAGGACGCCGTCGGCGCCCGCCTCGCCGCCCGCCAGCGCCGCGTAGGCCTCGGTTCCCAGCGGGGCGATCTCCAGCACCCACGCGTCGAGGTTGCCGTCGGCGACCGTGCCGACGACGTCGGTCGGCGTCCGGACCACCTGGCCCTCGGCCGGGGAGGCCAGAACCGCCACGGGCGCCGTCGTGTCCGCCAGGCTGCGCACCTTCAGGTCGGCCACGGCGACGGCGGCGTTGCCGTCGACGTCGACGGCCGTCGCCACGACCGCAACGTGCCCGGGGGCTTTGGGCGTGTAGCGTGCCCGCCCGAGGTCGTCCAGCGCCAGCGCCGTCCCGCCGACGGTCAGCGCCAGCGTATCGATGTCGGCGACGCCGGAGGCGATCACGTGAATGAGCACGCTCTGTCCGGCGGGGACGGCGAAGCTGGGCGTCAGCTCGACGTGCACGCTCGGCCCGGCGGGCTCGTACGCCACCACGAGCGTGAGGGGCTGGCGGACGGTCAGGTCGCCGTCGGTCGCGGCGATCAGCAGGTTGTGCTCGCCCACCTGTGCGCCGTTGGGCGTCCACGTCAGCTCGCCGGTGTCGGTGTCGAACGACGCGCCGGTGGGCAGCCCGTCGGCGGAGTAGGTCACCACCGCGCCGGCGTCCGGGTCGGTCGCCGTGACCGTCAGGGCGAACGGCTCGCCCGCGCGGAGCGTGTGGCCGCTCAGGGCGGGCAGCTCCGGCGGTCGGTTGACGTTCAGCACCTGGATCTGCACGTCCAGGCGCGCGCTCAGCCCGCCGGCGTCGGTCGCCACGAACGTGATGGTGTGCGTGCCGCCCTGGTCGTAGCCGGGCGTCCACGCCAGCGCCCCCTCGGCCGGGTCGAAGCTCGCGCCCGCCGGCAGCGCGCCCTCGATCTCGTACGTCAGCTCGTCGCCATCCAGGTCGCCGGCGGCCACGCTGAACGCCAGCATCAACCCCTCCTCCGTCAGCAGCGGAGGCAGCGGGGCGAACGCCGGCGCCTGGTTCACGTGGAGGACCGTGACGGCGACGTCCTCGCTGGTGGTGGCCGGGCCGTCGGTGGCCGACAGGCGAACCGTGTAGTCGCCCGCCTGCGTGAAATCGGGCGTCCAGGCAAGCTGGCCGGCCTCGACGTCGAACTTGGCCCCGCGCGGCAGGCCCTCGGCCCAGTAGGACAGCGGGTCGCCGTCGGCGTCGGTGGCGGCCAGCACGATGGTGAGCGTGGCGCCCTCGGCGACGGTCTTCGGCCCGACGGGCAGGAGGACGGGGGCGGCGTTGGCCGCCCGGACGGTGATGGCGATGGTCCGCTCGTGCCACAGGATGTTGGCGGGGTTGCCGTTGCCGTCGTCCTCGACACGGAGGGTCACGTTGTGGACACCCGCCTGCGCCGCCGTCGGCGTCCAGCGGAGCAGCGCCTCGCCGTAGAGGGTGTGCTCGATGACGGCGCCCGCCGGCAGCAGCGCCGAGGAGAACACCAGCGGGTCCTCGTCGAGGTCGCTCGCGCGGAGCCGGACGAGGAGTTCCTGGCCGATGACGGCGGCCCGGTCGCCGATCGGCGCCAGCACCGGCTGCGCGTTGTCGGAGTTCACCGTCAGGATGAACTGGTACGCGTCCGTCCGGACGTTGCCGGCGTCGCCGTTGCCGTCGTCGGCGGCAATGATCGTGATGACGTAGTTGCCCCGGTCGCTGAGCTGCGGCTCGGCATGGATGTCCGCCGTGCCGTCGCCGTTGGCCGTCAGCGTCGCGAACGCCGGCAGGTCCGGCGAGGTGACCGTCAGCGTGGCGCCCGTCGGGTCGTCGGCGTCGGTAGCGGCCACGGCGAAGTCGATGACGCCCCCGGCGTCGACGGCCTGGTTGGCGACGTCCGCGATGACCGGCGTGGCGTTGGCGTCCAGGACGCGAATCTGCATCGTCATCGTGTCGCTGGTAGGCGTGCCGGTGCCGTCGCCGTCGTCCTCGGCCGTGAAGGTGATCGCGTACAGGCCCGCCTTGTCGAAGCCCGGCGTCCCCGAGAGGATGTGCGTGTCGGCGTCGAAGGCCATCCAGTCCGGCAGGGCAGTGTGCGTCACGGTGATCGCCGCGAGGGCGCCGTTGGTCTCGCTGGCCAGCTCCTCCGGCGTGATGAACTGCGTGGTGGGCGTGCCCGGATGGTCGGCGTCGGTGACGACCGCGCGGATCGACAGCGCCTGGCCCTCGTTGATCTCGACCAGGTCGAGCGGCACGAAGCGCACGGGCCCGTTGGCGTTCAGCACCTCGATCAGCGTCTCACCACCGTCCATGATGCGAGCAGGCTTCTCGTCCTCCCGTGTGGTTCCTAAGCCTTCGCCCTCAGCCCGTCGAGAATCTTCTCCGGCGTGAACGGCGGGTCGGTCAGCCTCACACCGATGGCGTCATAA
>CAZMDT010000032.1:0-15864 GCA_964564965.1 uncultured Planctomycetaceae bacterium
ATCCGAGACGTGTCGAGCACGTTCTTGAAGTTGCAGAAGATGCCTTGTGCCGTCTCCGGACGGAGGTAAACCACCGAAGCGGAATCCTCGGAGGCCCCGGCGTGGCTCTTGAACATCAGGTTGAACTGCCGAGCTTCCGTCAGCTCCCCTCCGCAGAGCGGACAGGGAACCTGCAACCCCGTCTGTCTCATCTGCTCTGTGGCAACGTAGGAGAGAATCTCCTTCGGCGCCATCGGCGAAGGGTCCTTCTGCACCCTCTCAGCAAGCCAGGAGATCGTGATTTCCGGATTCCGCACGAGGGCAAGGCCCGGCGCCAATCGCTTTCCCTTCTTGCGAGCCCACCCCGTCAATGCTTGCGTGTCAACGTAGGCGCGCCCATCGTGGGTCACGCGCAGTGTCTGAATGAGGTCATCCACCCATCGGCTTGTCGTGGCGAGCTGATCCCAAACATGATCGGCTCGCAGATGTCGCTGGCATTGCCGGCACGTGCACATCGGATCGCTGAAGCCCTTGAGGTGGCCCGATGCCTCCCAGACCTTGGGGTTCATGATGATGGCGCAGTCGAGGCCGACCATGTCGTCGCGCCGGCGGACGATGTCTTCCCACCACGCCTGCTTGATGTTGCGCTTCAGCTCGACGCCGAGGGGCCCGTAGTCCCAGAAGCCGTTGATGCCGCCGTAGATCTCCGAGGACTGGAAGATGAAGCCTCTGCGCTTGCACAGGGCGACGAGGGTGTCCATCAAATCCGTCTGTTCTTGCGCCATGGTTCGGTTCCGATGTTCGTGCGGTGGAGCCCACGCAGCGCTCGGCATGGGCGTTGGGCCTGCGGAGCGACGTATCGTAAGGGAGGGCGTGCGGTTTGACAACACCCGCGCGCGCCTTCCGCCGCCGCCGGCTGCCCGCTATACTCCTCCGGCATGGGCGCCATCGACGTGCACACCCACGCCTTCCCCGACGATCTCGCCGCCCGGGCGATCCGCAAGCTGGAGGCCGAGTGCCCCTGGACGGCCGTCGGCGGAGGCACCATCGCCGCCCTGCTCGAATCGATGGACGCCGCCGACATCGACATCTCCTGCGTCTGCATGATCGCCACCAAGCCCGACCAGGTGAAAAGCATCTTCAGATGGTGCAAAGAGATACGCTCCGACCGCATCGAGCCGATGCCCTCGCTGCACCCCGACACGCCCCGGCCGGACAGGTGGACGGCCAAGTTTGTCGACGCCGGGCTCGCGGGCATCAAGCTGCACCCGATGTACCAGGGCTTCGCCGCCGACGAGCGCCGCCTGGACGCGATCTACGCCGCCGCGGCCGAGGCGGGCCTGATCGTCCAGGTGCACTGCGGGCGCGATATCGCCTTCCCTCCCGACGACGACCGCGCCGCGCCGCAGCGATTCCGGCGGGTCATCGGCCGGCACCCGAAGCTCAAGCTCGTCTGCACGCACATGGGCGGCTGGCAGATGTGGGACGAGGTCGAGAAACACCTGGTCGGGGCCGACGTGCTCTTCGAGACGTCGTTCAGCATCGGCGACCGCGGCACCGGCCCGGAGCGGATCGCCAACATGATCCAGCGCCACGGGCCCGAGCGCGTGATGCTCGGGTCGGACTGGCCCTGGCGGACGCAGCAGGAGGAGGCCGACAACGTCCGCCGCCTGCCGCTGCCGAAGCACGTCATCCGGCGCATCCTCCACGGCAACGCGGCGAGGCTGCTGGGGTACTGAGGCGCCGCGGACCCGGCGTCACCGCCGGTACGTCCCGAACTCCACGAACGCCCGGCAGGCGTGGTCCTGGATCTCCGGCGTGATGCCGATCGCCTCGTTGCCCCCGTAGTAGCCCGCCACGAACCCCCCGCCGTGCGCGCCCAGCTTCTCCACCAGCTCCCTCGCCTCCGCGCGGATGAGGGCCGGGTCGCGCGTCTGGAGCGTCGTCTGGATGTCCACCGGGCACTGGAACGTCACCCGTCCCTCGTACGACGCCAGCGTGTCGATGCCGTGCAGGCGCGGCTGGTCGAACTGAAGCACGTCCACGCCGCAGTCGATCAGGTCCTCGATGATCGCCGTGATCTTGCCGCACGAGTGCATCCAGACGTACATGCCGTGGCCGTGCGCGCGGCCGCAGAGCGTCTCGAACTCCGGCCGGAACATCTCGCGCCACAATGCCGGCGAGATCATCAGGCGGTCCTGCGTGCCCCAGTCCTCGGGGAAGCTGACGGCGTCGGCGCCGGCCTCGGCGTAGCGGTCGATGGCGGCGAGGAGCTGCTCGCGGACGATCGCGTGCAGGCGCTCGACGTTCGCCCGTTCGAGCATCACGTCGCACAGGTAGTTGTCCAGCTTGCGGAGCTTGCGTGCGATGTTGAAGACGAACCCCGGCAGGGAGCCGATTCGGAAATGGTCGGGGTTCTGGGCGAAGCGTCGGGCGGCGTCGGCGTAGTGCTCGCGGCGGCCCATGTCGGGCGGGGCGTAGCGGTCGAGGTCGGCCCAGTCGGCGACGGCGGCCGCGACGACCTCGCCCTTGTCGTAGTCCGTCAGCGACGCCCAGGTGACGCCCCACTCGTCGCGCCAGCGGCGCAGCTCCCCCCCCTGCGGCTCCAGCGCCGTGTTGCCGCCGCCACTCCACCCGCCGCTGATGCGGTCGTCGGGGTACGGGTCGGGCAGCGCCATGGCGATCCGCGGCGGCCGCTGCCGCTCGATCGTGGCCATGTAGATGTCGCGCGGGGTCATCTTCACGTCCCTCGCCGCAGGCCGCCCGTCAGGTCGCCTCGCCCAGGCGCGCCGTCAGCAGACGGTGCAGCGCCGGCAGCGTCGCCCGGTGGTCGCCGCGGATGTAGAAGCTCTGCCCGCCGTCGGCCACCGTGCGGACCAGCACCGTCTTGTACGGCCGGTAGTAGTACTCCGCGGAGTCCTTTGGCGCCTCCGCGTGCAGGTCGCCTCTCAGGTCGAGCAGGTCGAAGACGGCGGCCGTGAAGTGGCGGATTTCCCGGCCGTCCCGGCCGGCGACGTTGCGGGCCATCGACAGGGCCTTGAGGTAGACCTCCGGCCCCATGACGGCGGTGCCGACGCACAGGACCACGCCGCCTTCGAGGCGTTCGATGACGCGGGCGAAGATGAGGAAGTCGCGGTAGCTCCCCTGCCCGATGGCGGCGCCGTCGGCGTTGGGGTGCTCGTGCAGGATGTCGTAGCCGATGCCGACGTGCACGGTCGCCGGCACCGACGCCCGGTAGGCCGCGGCGAAGACCGACACGTCCGCGTGGGGCAAGTCCCCCGCGGCGATGAACCGCCCCACCGACTCCCCGAAGCCGAGCCCCTCGGCGCTGCCGGCCGCGACGGCGTCGTTCAGCGCCGCCGTCTCACGCCACAGGCCGAACCGCCCGTCCCGGATGTGCTCCGCCACCGCTTCCGACGTCGCCCCCCCGAGCGCCAGCTCGTAGTCGTGGATCGGGCACGCCCCGTTCATCGCCACCACCGACACCCACCCGCGCCGGATCCAGTCGATGACGTAGCGGCTGAGGCCCTGCTTGATGACGTGCCCCCCCATGAGCAGCACGACGGCGGCTCGGCGCCGGACCGCCGCCGCCACGGCATCGGCCGTCGCCGTCAGCGCCTCGCTCTTGTACGGCAGCGGCGCCTCACCGACGGACAGTACGTCCTCGAGCTTCACCAGGTGGCCGCGCGTGGCGATCGCGCGGACGCGCAGGCGCCCGCGGTCGAATGCCTCGTACTTTCCGAACCTGGGCATGCCGGCGCAGAACATAGCGGCCCTCCGTGCCGGTGTCCAGCCGCCGAGTGAGCGGGCCGGGACCTCACAAGTGCCCCCGGCGTATAATGCCATGGACCAGATGGACTACATCTCCAGGAAGACCGCCGACAGAACCGCCGAGGGGCACTCGGAGCCGTTCGCGCTTCAGTTCAGCGTGTTCCTCGCCAATCGCGTTGGACAACTGCACGAGCTGCTCGAGGCCCTCAGCGAGAAGAAGCTCACCGTCCTGGGCATCTCCGTGGTCGATTCCACCGACTGGGCGGTCGTCCGCCTCATCCTCGACGACCCCAACGTCGGCAGGGCCGCTCTCCAGCAGCGCAGCCTCCCCTTCACCGAAAGCGAAGTGCTGCTGGTGGAGCTGGCCGACCCGCATTCGCTGTCGGAGGTGTGCGCCCACCTGCTCCGCGCCGAGATCAACGTGCACTTCGCCTATCCCCTCGCCCTGTGTGCCCGCGGCACGCCCATCATGGTCTTCCACGTGGACGACAACGTGCTGGCCATCGAGATGCTGAGGCGGCACGACTTCACGCTGCTCGGCCACGAGGATCTCGGCCACCCGCGCTGACCGCCTGCGGTGCCGCCCGCCACCGGCCCCCCCCCTGTTGCCACCCGACCCGCCGGCAGGTAGGCTATGCCCGCCCATGGCCAAGCTTTACGACATCGCGGTGCTGGGCGGATCGGCGGCGGGCCTGGCGGCGGCGGCGCGGATCGCCGCCTGCGGCCGCGAGGTCGTCGTGGTCTGCCCGCCGGGACGGGAGATCGCCTGCCCGCTGGCCGACTGGGTGCCCGGGGACTTCTTCCGCATCCGTCACCTGCCGCGCGGGCTGGCGAAGGCCTCCGGCGCGGTGGTGTTCAAGCGCGTCTGCTACCACAACGCCGCTCTGTCGCAGCAGGCGGAGTACTCGCGGCGCTCGGCGGCGGGGTACTTCGTGCGCGCCGGCGACCTCGACGGCGCGCTTCGGGGCGCCGCGGAGAAGGCCGGCGCCCGGTGCCGGACCACCGCCACGCGCCCGGCGGTCCGCCTGGCAGAGGACCACGTGGAACTCCTGGGGACGACGCGGACGCTTGCGCGGTTGCTGATCGTCACACACGGCCGGCCCGCCGACGCGATCAGCGAGCTGGCCATGCCGGTCCACACGGTGCCTCAGCCCCCGCTGGTGGTGGCGGGGCTGGACGTGCCGTGCCCGGGCGCGCGCGGGCTCGGCGGCGGGGGCAAACGCCAGCAGGAGCGTCTGGGGTGCCTCGGCGGCGCGCTGCACGTGGTGGAGTCGCCGGAGCGAAGCGAGATCGGCATGTTCTTCGCCCTGCGCGATCTGCTGCACCTGCGGGTGCTGTCGACCTCGAAGGCGGCGGGCAACCGGGCGGCGGAACTGTCGGCGATGGTGACCGGCCTCCAGCAGGCCGGGCTGCTGCCGGGCGCGTTGGCGCTCGGGAAGGCCCGCGGCGCCGTGTGGCATCCCCCCGCGGCCATGGCGCTCGAGCTCGAAGTCCACGTCGCCAAGCGGTGCCTTTTGGCCGGGACGGCCGGCGGCTTCGCGGATTCCATTTCGGGGCAGACGCCGTACGCGTCGGTGCGGTCGGCGCTGCTGGCGGCCGAGGTCGCCATGAAGGCGCTGGAGAGCAAGGATCCCCAGGACGTGCTGTCGCAGTACAAGACGGCGTGGCGAAAGGAGCTGGCCGACTACCTTCGCCCGCCGTCGACGTCGCTCCAGATGCTGCTGCCGCTACTGTTCGCGAACCGGCAGATCGTGGGGCGGTTCAGCGCGGCGCTGCTGTTCGGGGAGCCGATCTGACCGACCGGCCACGCCCGGGACGAAGGCCATGCACGTCGACGGCACACAGCGGTGGCGGGCCCCGGCCGGCCTGGCGGCGGCGCTGGCGCTGGCGCTGCTGGTTCGCGGCGTGGCGGTCGCGCGGGCCCAGAACATCGCCCGCGACGGCGTGCGATACCTGCGCATGGCTCGCTACCTGGCCGGGGCGCCGACGGGCGAGGTCCTGCGGGCGTTCGACTTCCCCCCCGGCTATCCCGCCGCCATCGCCGCCGCGGCGAAGCTCCTCGGGCTCGCCTGGCCCGTGGGCTGGGTGGCGGCCGGGCGGTGGCTCGCCGTCGCCGCGTCGCTGGCCGCCCTCGCCGCCGTGTACGTGATTGCCGCCGCCACCTTCGACCGGACCGTCGCCCTCATCTCGACGACCGTGCTTGGCCTGGCGCCCGTGCTGACCGCAACGAGCGCCGACGTGCTCAGCGACCTGCCCGCCGGGGCGCCCGCCCTGTGGGCGGTGGCGCTGGCCCTCCACGCCGGGCGCCAAGTGCGGGCGGCGCGGTGGTCCGCGGCCGTGCTCGCTGCCGCCGCCGGCCTCGCCGCCGGGCTGGGCTATCTCTGCCGCCCCGAGGCGCTGGCGACGGTGCCGGTCGGCCTGCTGATGCTGGCCATGCCGCGCGGGCTGAGCCGCCGCGGGCGGGTCATCCAGGTCGTGGCGGTGCTGGGGCTGCTGGCGGCGGTGGCGGCGTGCACGCTGCCCTATGCCTCGGCCGTCGGAGGCCTGACGAAGAAGAAGTCACTCGAGGATTTCGTGGGCGGGGGCTCGCCGGTGGTGCTGGCGGTGGCGGAGGGCGGCGTCCTGCGCCTGCTCGACTCGCTCCGCAAGGCACTCGACCGCTGGCGGGCCATCGGGGGCTCGTGGGCGGCGGCGCTGACGGCGATCTGGTGGGCGACGTGGATCGGGCGTTACGTGCTCCGGCTACGGCTGCCGCCTTCAGTGATGGTTCGTCCCAGGGCCGACGGCGTGGTGGCCATGTTCGGCGTCACGTGCCTGCTGCTGCCCGCCGTCGTGGCGCTGGAGTTCCACCGCGGGCCGGGCTACATCGACAATCGCCACATGCTGATGCCGGCGCTTCTCATGGCCGTGGCGGCGGGAGCGGGCCTGAAGACGCTGGTGGCATGGGCGATGCGGCTGCGGCGGTTCCGCACGCGGCCGCGGGCGGAGGCGGCCCTGACGGCCGTCGGCTTCGTCGCCGTGCTCGGCGCGATGCTGCTGTTCGCCTTTCCGGTGGTCCACCGCGGCAAGGGCGTCTACCGTCAGGCGGGGCGGCGAATCGCCGAGGCGGGCGGCGGGCGCGTGCTCGCCCCCGAGCCGACGGTCCCGCTCTACGCCGCCGCCCCTGACGACCAGTTCGACCCCGCCTCCCCCACCTGGCATCGCATCGAGCCCGCCGACGTCGCCTCGCTCAGCGGGCTCCTGGGGCGGGTGTTCGACCCGCGCGGCCGCGCGCGGGTCGACTTCGTCGCCATCAGCTCCGTCCTCCTCCGCCTCAGCGGCAACGGGGGGCTCATCGAGGCACTCTCCGCCGACGCGAGGTTCCAGCCGATCGCCGAGTTCGCCTCGGAGCTGCCCGATCACCACGTGTGGCTGTTCCGCGTGCGTCCGGGCCGGCTTTGAATTCGGCATGTCCGGCTGCTATAGTTCGCTGACGCCTTCGCAGGCCCTGCGGCGGCCCGGCGGCGAGGCCCTTCCGGCGGATTTGCATGAGCAACGACATCGTGTTCGCGAAGCTTTCCGGCAGCGGCAACGACTTCGTCTGTATCGATAGCCGAAGCGGGCGCTATGAGGCGCTGCTCGACTCGTCGGAGCGCTCGGGGCGGTTCGCCCGGGCGCTCTGCTCGCGGAGCCTGGGCGTCGGCGCCGACGGCCTCATCTTCGCCTGCGAGCCGGGCCTGGCGGGCGTGGCCGACATCGAGGCACGGTTCTTCGAGACCGACGGCAGCGAGTGCGAGCTGTGCGGCAACGGCACGGCCTGCTTCACCCGCTGGGCGTCCGCCAACGATTGGGTGCCCCACAAGCCCCTGCCGAAGGTCGGGCAGCCCCCCGCGCACCTCGCCGAGGACGTCCAGGCCGGGCGCACCGGCATCCGCATCCTGACGCCCGCCGGCGTCGGCCTCGGACAGGATCTGGCGGGCAGCCCCGACGGCGAGGTGGACTGCCGCCCGGACGGCACCTACGTCCGCGTCTGCATCCCCTTGCCGAAGAACATGCAGACGGACGTGCCGCTGGAGGCCGTCGGCGCCGGCCTGAAGTGCGATTACGTGGAGACGGGCATTCCCCACGCGATCGTGTACGTGGACGACGTGGGGTCGGCCGACGTGGCGCGGCTCGGGCCGGCGATCCGCCACGACGAGCGCTTCGCCCCCGGCGGCGTCAACGCCAGCTTCGTGCAGGTGGTGGAGGAGGGGCGGATCGCGATCCGCACGTACGAGTACGGCGTGGAGGGGGAGACGCTCGCGTGCGGGACGGGCTCGGCGGCGGCGGCCATTCTCACGGCCATCCGGCGGAACTGGCCGGCGGATTACCGCACCGGGCGGCGGCCGGTGCTCGTCCACGCCCGCAGCGGCGACGTCCTCCGCGTGTACTTCGCCCAGCAGGATGACGGGATCATCTCCGACGTCTGCCTCGAGACCGTCGTTCGGTTCGTCTACACCGGCGTGGTGCATCCCGAGCTCGCCCGCCGGGCCCTCGGCGACGGGGCCGGCGAGGTTCCCCAACGCGATGAAGGGCGTTCGGGGTGCCCCGGCACCTGACCGCGATGTTCAGCATCGACCAGAACTGCCATTCCCTCTGGGACGTGGTGCCCAAGCTCCACGCGCTCGCCCGCACCGGCCGGCGCGTCAGCCACTTCATCGAGGACGTGGACGTGGCCTTCTCGGCCCCCGGGGCCAAGGTCGATCAGCCGGACCTGCGGCTGGCACTCGAGCGGCACCATCGCAGCGGCGGCGCCGACTGGGGAGCCGCCCTGTTCTACTCGGAGTTCCTGGGGCGCCAGCCCACCGAGATCCGCGACTGGGAGCCGCTGACGGGCATGAAGACCAGCGCCCTGGCCCGCCAGCTCGGCCGAAGCGTCGATGACTTGTACGAGGAGTTTTCCCCCGGCGATAACTGGCAGCTCATCGGCTCGAGCTACGTCGGCGATCACGATCACCACCGGACGGCAGGCGACCTGTCCGTGGCGGAGGTGGCGGAGTTCCTCCGCGAGATCATGCGGAAGGCCCGGGCCGACACGGCCGAGCGGTTTCCCGCCCCCGCGTGCCAAGAGCGCCTGCGCGACTGGTTCGGCCGCGAGCAACGGCTGCTCGAACGCATGATCGTCTCACACGCCGGGGGCCGGCTGGTCGAGCTGTACGGCGACTGGCTCGGCGGGTACGTCGGCGGCGACGGCGTGGCGGTCGGCTTCAGCTCGGACCTGTTCGCCGTGGGCGCGAATGCCGACCGCACGGCCGTGCTGGAGGCGTTCACGCGGGACTACGACACCGCCGCCGGCCTCTACAACGAGGCGCTGGACGAGACGCACTCGCGCTTGCGCCCGCTCCGCCTCGAGGACGGGGAGCTGCCTTTCTTCGCCGCGATGGAGCACCGCGGGCACCGCGCCCGCGTCGCCGTGTTCCTGCGGGACGGCGAGGTCCGCCTCGCCCGCCCCGACGGAAAGGGCACGCGCCTCACCGCCGAGGGGCGCCTGCCGACGGACGCCCTGCAGAAAGCCGGCGTTGCCGGCCTCGCCGGCAAGGCCGTGTTGCTGACCATCCAGGTGCGCGTCGGGCGCGGCGGGGCGCCGCTGGCCCTGCCTTTTCGCGGGTCGCTTTACATGCCGGCCTCGCGGCGGCTTGCGGACAAGCTGGCGGCGGCCGGCCTGCTGCCGGGCGAGCTGCGGCCCGTGGTGCGGGTCCGCTTCCACCTGCTCGACCGCCTGCGGACGCTCGACGTGCCGATCCGCCTGCCGGAACACCTGGCGGCGGCGTTCGGCGCGGAGGAGATTGCAGCGAACGACCTGGCGGCGCGTTGGGCGGACGTGACGGCGGCGGCGGCGAGGCGATTGGCGTCCTGCGAGGACGCCACCGCGCGCGGGCGCTGGCAGAAGCGCGCCTTCCCGAGGATCTTCGAGGAGCTTGACGAGCTGGACGCCCTCCGCCGCCGGCTGGCGGCGCAGGACCCCAAGAGCGCCGAAATCCGCCAGGCCTCGAAGCGGACCAAGGCCCTGAAGGTCGAGCTGCTCGAGGGGACCCTCCGCCAGATCGCCCGCGACACGCAGACCGCCCAGATGGACTTCTGGGACTCGCGCGGCGCCCTGCTGCCGTGGTGTATGGCCCTCGGGGGCGAGGCGTTCTACAATGACGTTCTCGGCCGGGCCGAAATCTACGACGAGCCCGCCGGCCCCCCATGAGCCGACGCCACGCCATCGAGTGCCACTACGCCGCACGCCTGAAGCACGCCCGCGAAGGCTTCGACGTCGCCGACTGGGCGACCGGCGCCTCGCAGCGGGCACGCTTCGAGGTGCTCGTCCGCGAGGTGGACCTTGCCGGGCGGTCGCTGCTGGACGTCGGCTGCGGCATCGGCGACCTGTGGGGCTTCCTCGCGGAGCGCGGCCTGGGCGTCGATTACACCGGCGTCGATCTCGTCGAGCCGATGGTGGGGGAGGCCCGCCGGCGCCACCCGCCCGGGCCGGGCGGCGTGCCGCGCTTCGTCTGTTGCGACCTCTTCGCCGGCGAGGCCCCCGATGCCGCCGGGCCGTTCGACGTCGTCTTCTGCTCCGGCACGCTCAACCTCGACCTCGGCAACAACCGCCAGTTCCTCCCCCTCGCCGTGGCACGCATGCTGGAGCTCGCGCGGCACCTGCTCGTTTTCAACCTGCTGCACGTGCGGGAGCGGCAGCGTCACGGTCACTGCGCTTACTTCGACCCGGCCGACGTCCTGGGCATGCTGAGGGCCCTTGGCTACGATGCGCGGATCGTGGACGACTACCTGCCCAACGACTTCACGGTCATCTGCCCGGTGACTTCGCCGTCGGCGGGCGGCGGGGCCGCGCTTGACCCCCCCGAGCCGCCTGCGTAAGTTACCTTAGGCCCCGGCGGCGCCCACCGGCACGGCCGGCAAGGCGAGGAGAAGGCATGGCGAAGTACCTGGTGACCGGCGGGGCGGGCTTCATCGGCTGCAATCTCGTGCGGTTCCTGCTCGGCAAGGGGCACGAGGTGGTCGTGGTGGACAACTTCGCCACGGGCAAGCGCGAGAACCTCGCCGACGTGCTCAATCGCATCGCATTCCACGAGGCCGACATCCGCGACCGCGAGGCGATGGACCGCGCCGTGGCGGGCTGCGCGGCGATCTTCCACGAGGCGGCCCTGGGCTCGGTGCCGCGGAGCGTCGAGGATCCCCTCACCAGCCACGAGGCGAACGTAAACGGGACGATCACCGTGCTGGAGGCCGCCCGCGCCGCCGGGGTGAAGCGCATCGTCTTCGCTGCCAGCTCCAGCGCCTATGGCGACCAGAAGGAATCGCCCAAGCACGAGGGCATGGTGCCGATGCCCATCAGCCCATACGCGGCGGGCAAGGTCGCCTGCGAGGCGTACATGCAGGGCTACGCCGCCGTCTACGGGATGGAGACGCTCAGCCTGAGGTACTTCAACGTCTTCGGGCCATATCAGGACCCCGCCGGCGCCTACGCCGCGGTGATCCCCGCGTGGGTGTCGCGGGCGCTGCGCGGCGAGCGGGCCGTGGTCTACGGCGACGGGGAGCAGAGCCGCGACTTCTGCTACATCGACAACGTCTGCGAGGCCAACTGGCTCGCCGCGACGGCACCGGCGGAGGCCTGCAAGGGCCAGCCGGTCAACATCGCCTGCCATCAGCAGACGAGCCTGAACGACATCCTCCGGCAGCTCCGCGAGCTGCTGAAGGTGGACATCCAGGCCGAATACGCCGACCCGCGCCCGGGCGACGTGAAGCACTCTCTCGCCAACGTGTCGCTGGCGAAGCGGACGATCGGCTACGAGCCGCGCGTGTTCTTCGAGGAGGGGCTCGCGAAGGCCATCGGGTGGTACCGGGAGAACCTGGGGTAGCCTCGGCGTCCCCGGCCCCCGCGGGGGCGCGTGGCGGGCCCCGTTTCGCGGCGAATGCTGAAGCGCCTGTTCGACATCCTCAGCAGTCTGCTTGCGCTGGCGGTCCTCGGCGTGCCGATGCTGGTGATCGCGCTGGCGATCCGGCTGGGCTCGACGGGGGCGGCCATCTTCCGCCAGCGGCGCGCCGGGCGCGGCGGGCGGCCCTTCACCATGCTGAAGTTCCGCACCATGCGGGCGGAGGCCGATCCGTATGGGGCCTCGCCGCACGGCGCCGACGACCCACGGCTCACCCGCCTCGGACGGTTCCTCCGCGAAACCAGCCTCGACGAGCTGCCGCAATTGCTCAACGTGCTCGCAGGACAGATGTCGCTGGTGGGCCCGCGGCCGCTCTATGAGCGCCAGGCGGCCGAGTGGAACCCGCCACAGCGCCGGCGGCTGGAGGTCCGCCCGGGGGTCACGGGCTACGCCCAGGCATACGGCCGCGCCGGGCTGACCATCGAGGAGAAGATCGAGATGGACCTGTACTACGTCGAGCACCGGAGCTTTTGGCTGGACCTGCGGATTCTGCTGCGGACGGCGGCGAACCTGCTGACCGGCGGCGGGGAAGGCATCTACGAGTCGCGCTACAGCCGCGACGCCGAATACGAGGACGCCGCGCCCGGCGCGGGCGAGGGCCGACGCGACGGCGAGACGGGCGGGAAGGCCTGATGCCCATCCAGGCGGTGATCTTCGACCTCGACGACACGCTCTACCCCGAGCGGCAGTACGTGCGCAGCGGATACCGGGCCGTGGCCGACGAGCTGCGGGCGCGGCTGGCGGTTCAGGAGCCGCTGGAGCAATGGTTGTGGGCGCGGTTCCTCGGCGGCGAGGCGGCTGGGGCCTTCGACGCGCTGAACGAACGCTTCCGCCTCGGCCTGACGCCCGAGGAGGTCATGGAACAGGTGAATGCATACCGCCGCCACGCGCCGGACATCCGGCCGTACGAGGACGTGCCCGAGTTGCTGGCACGGCTGCACGGTGAGCGGCGCCTGGGGCTCCTGACGGACGGCTACCTGCCCGCGCAGGAGCTGAAGCTCAACGCGCTGCGCCTGCGGCGGTTCTTCGACGTGGTGGTCTTCACGGAGGACCTGGGGCGGTCGGCGTGGAAGCCGGCCCCGGACGGCTTCGAGGAGATGGCCAAGCATCTGGCGGCCCCGCACGAGGCGTGCGCCTACGTGGCGGACAACCCGGCGAAGGACTTCCTGGCGCCGAACGCCCTCGGGTGGCGCACGGTCCGCACGGTCCGCCCGGGGCAGGTGCACGCCGGCGCGGCGGCGCCCCGCGGTGGCGAGCCGCAGTTCACCGTCCACGACGGCGGCGAGCTGCGGGAGGCGCTGCTCGAGCCGCGCTGACGCCGCGCGCCCGGCTCACGGTTCGCCCGTCGCCAGAAAGCCGTGGTTCACCTCGGCCGTCGCCTCCTGCCCCGAGGCCGAAACGAACGTCACCTTCCCCTTCCCGAACTGCGCCGTGGCGACCTGATCGAACGCGCGCGGCAGCCGCACCACGCCCTGGATGTAATTGACGGCCGTCGGGGTCCTCGAGGAGAGCCGCACCGACGTGGCGAAGCCCGCTTTCGTCAACTCGTTCGCCTTCACCGATGCGGCCAGGCCCTCGGCGAAATAGCCGCAGACGTCCTCCAGCCCGATGCATCGGTTGCGGCCGTTCCACGGCGCGCCGTGCCGCCCGCGGTCGGACAGCCACAGCGCTGTGGCCGGCAGGATCGCCGGGTCCTTCAGCGAGAACCACAGCCAACGCTCCACCGTGTTGACCGCTGCTGTCCATGCCGGCGCCCGCCCGGGCTTCTTCAGCACGGCCAGCAAGTCGCAGAAGCCGACCCGCGCCGGGAACCGCGTGCAGTCGGCCGTGGGCAAGTCCTTCCACAGTGTCGGCACCGCAGCCAGGTCACGGAACTTCGCCCCGATCGCCAGCGACTGGTACTCCCGGACGGCCGGGTCGCTGAAGAGCGTCGGGTATGTCATGCCCAGGCGGAACGGGCTCGTGGCGACGCGCAGGGTGCCCGGCGCATCGGGCACGGCGAGGGTGGCGTGATGCCCGAGCGGCATGGGCCCGCTGAACCCCTTCAGCACGTGACGGCAGTAGACGACGTTCTGCCCCTCGACGATCGCGAGCGTCTTGGTGACCTTGCCGGGGCGCACCTTGGTCTTGAGGGTCATCCGGATGGCCGTGACCGAGCCCGCGGTCTTCACGCCCGCAAGCTTCCACTTCGCCGTTGCCGTTTCGCCGTGGCAGACGTGCTGCTCGCCCCGCCAGGGAGCCGCGTTGCCCCCGAACGGCAGGCAGAAGAAGTCTCCCCGCAGCGGCACGAGCACCGGCACGTCGATCCTGAGCCCCTCCCCCTGCCAGGGGCTGACGTAGTAAGGGCGGATGGGGTGCCCGGTGTCGCGGTAGAACGTCACGGGGGCCATGTGCCCCCCAAGCCGCGTCACGGCGAGGCGGACGTTGGTGGTGCGGATCACCCAGGACGGCTGCGACTTGATGCTCTTGAGCTTGCGCTTCATGGCAGGGCTCCTTCTCCGACGGCGCCTCGCGCCGAGGCGCCATTGTCCCGCGCGGTTCCGCTCGCCACAACGGCGAGCCGGCGCGCGGCTTGGTCCGGTCCGCGCGCGGGCGATTGGCGTTTCACTAGGGGTTGCGGTACAATCCCGCGCCTCAAGGTGGCAGGCGTCCGGCCTGGCGCCCGCCTGCGAGAGCCCTCTGTGCAAGGAGACCCCGGATGAGAACGCCCTCCCGCATCGTCCTGTTGGCTGCGGGCGTCGTGGTGCTACCGGCCGCCTGCCTGGCAACGGACTGGCCGCATTGGCGCGGCCCGAACTACAACGGCTCCACCGACGAAACCAACCTGCCGGACAGTTGGTCGGCGACGGAGAACGTGGCCTGGACGGCGGACATGCCCGGGCCGGGCGAGGGCACGCCGGTCATCGCGGAGGGGCGCCTGTACGTCGCCTCCACGGCCAAGGGGGGCGTGGTGGCCCTGTGCCTCGACGCGAAGACGGGCAAGCTGCTCTGGGAGAAGTCGGTCGACAAGGGCGGGCGCGCCCGGCGGCACACGCTGGCCTCCTCGTCACCCGTGACCGACGGCAAGCGGGCGTTCTTCCTTTACGGCAGCGGGGTGATGGCGGCGTTCGACGCCGGCGGGAAGGAGCTCTGGAAGCGCAACCTGACGCAGGAGACCGGCAACTGGCGCATCCTGCACACCTACGGCGCCAGCCCCTTGCTCTATGACGGCCGGATCTACGTCGCCGTGGTCCACCGCGCCGCCTCATCCGTGCTGGCGCTGAGCGGCGACACGGGCAAGACGCTCTGGAAGCAGGCCCGGCCCTCGGACGCCAAGGGCGAGTCGATGGAGTCGTATGCCACGCCGGTGCTCTACACGGGCAAGGGCGGCCCGGGGATCATCGTCGCCGGGGGCGGTGTGGTGACGATGCACAGTCCCGGCGACGGGCGCGAGCTGTGGCGCTTCGACTACGGCAGCGGTCAGAACTGGCGCCTGGTGCCGACGCCGGCGGTCACCGATGGCCTGATCATCGCCGGCCGCCCAATGAAGGCACCGTGCTATGCGATTCGCGTCGGCACGGGCCGCCCGGGCAAGGCCTGGGACTGCAAGCCCGGGCCGGACGTCTGCTCCCCCGCCTACCACGACGGCCTGGCCTACATCCTCGACGACAACACGAAGGAACTCAGTTGCGTGGACGCCTCGTCCGGGAAGGTGCTGTGGTCGAGCAAGGCCGGCAGCGCCACGATGCGGGCCTCCCCCACCGTCGCCGACGGCAAGGTGTACACCATCGATGAGCGCGGTGACGTGTCCGTCTTCGCGGCCGGCCGACAGATGAAGAAGATCGCCTCCTTCTCCATGAAGGAGAAGACGTGCTGGGCGACGATCTCGGGGGCCGACGGGCGGATGTACGTGCGAAGCGCCTCGAAGCTCTACTGCGTGCAGAAGGGCGCCGGGGGTGGCTGACCGGCCGGCGCGCGGGCCCGGCTCCGCGGTCCGCCCTTGCAGGCGGCGCCCGCACGCGTATCATCCCTGAACCGGCCGCGGCGCGCCGCTGACGGCCCGAGGAGAACCGCTGATGCGCATCAAGCAATCGGTCAGCTATCCGCTGTTCAAGCCGAAGGACATGCCGCTGGAGGAGCTGTGCACCACGGCCGCCGACCTCGGCTACAAGGCCATCGA
>CAZMDT010000033.1:0-3065 GCA_964564965.1 uncultured Planctomycetaceae bacterium
CGGCACGTGGCGGCGCTGGGGATCCGGCTCGGGCGCCTGGGCGACGCCGTCGCCACGCTCAGCGGCGGCAACCAGCAGAAGGTCGCCCTGGCCAAGTGGCTGGAGACCGCCCCCAAGGTGCTGATCCTCGACGAGCCGACGCGCGGCGTCGACGTCGGCGCGAAGGAGGAGATCTACCGGCTCATCGCTCAACTGGCGGGCGGGGGCATGGCCTGCGTGTTCATCAGCTCCGAGCTGAACGAGCTGCTGGGCCTGTGCCATCGCGTCGTCGTCATGCGGGCGGGGCGCGTCGCCGGCGTCCTCGAGGGCGACCGGATGACCGAGGAGAACGTCATGTTCCGCGCCGCGGGCGTGGGTGAGGAGGCGGTCGCGTGAGTTCCCCGGCCTCGCTTCCCGGCGGGGCGCCGGCGCCCGGCGGACGGCGCCGCCGGCTGGCCGACGTGCCCGACTGGCTCTGGCCGCTGCTCGCGCTGGGGGTGCTGGTGGGGGTCACGGGCCTCTACAACCCGCGGTTCATCGCGCCGGAAAACGTCGTGGTGATGGTCAACAACGTCGCCACCGTCGGCGTGGTCGCCATCGGCATGACGTTCGTGATCATCCTCGGGGGCATCGACCTGTCGGTGGGCTCGCTGGCGGCGTGCGCCGGGGCGGCGGGCATGTGGCTGATGGAGACGTGCATCAACGCGAAGGCGCTTCTCGCCGCCGACGCGCTGGCCGCCGAGCTGGGCCTGGCCGCGCCGCACAGCGAGATCCGCATCGTCATCGCGAACCTCTGCGAGGCGGCGGGCCTGGCGGGCAGCGAGCCGGCCGGCGTGGCGCTGGCGGTGGGGCTCATCCTCGCCACCGGCACGCTCGCCGGGCTGCTGAACGGCGTGATCATCGCCAAGGGGCGCGTCGAGCCGTTCATCGTCACGCTCGGCGGGCTGGCGGCGTACCGGTCGCTCGCGGTCACGCTGGCCGAGGGCGCGGAGATGCGCTCCGCCAGCCGGAAGCTCTTCGGGCAGATCGGCGGCGGCGGCCTCAACCTGCCGTTCCTGACCAACCAGTACGGCACGGCCGTCCGCGTGTACTGGTCCGTGCTGCTGTTCATCCTGATCGTGGTCGCGGCGCACGTGCTGCTGCGCCGGACGCGCTACGGGCGCTACGTGTACGCCATCGGCAGCAACGAGCGGGCGGCGGTCTACTCGGCCATCCGGGTCGATCGCGTCAAGATGCTCACCTACACGCTCGTGGGGCTGCTGACCGGCCTGGCGGCGCTGCTGAAGTGCTCCGAGATGAACGCCGTCTCGACCGCGGCCACCGGGCTGATGTGGGAGCTCGATGCCATCGCCGCCGTCGTCATCGGCGGCACGGCCATGGGCGGCGGCGCCGGCAGCATCGTCGGCACCGTCGTGGGCTTGCTCATGCTCGAGGTCATCGCTAGCATGCTGATTGCCTTCGATATCTCCGGATACATTCAGGGCTTCGTGAAGGGCGTGATCATCGTGGCGGCCGTGCTGCTCCAGCGCCGCCGGGTCGCGCGATAGCACAGGCCGGGCGCATCCGCCCGCGGGAGGACACGAACGATGCGACGCACACTGACGATTCTGCTGATGCTCGCGCTGTGGGGGGCCCTGGCGGGGTGCCGCAAGGCGGGCCGGGGCACCGAGTCGGCCCCGGGCGGGGCGCAGGGCGCCGCCGGCGCGCCGGCGAAGCTGACGATCTGCGTGTCGGTGCCGTCGGCGGACCACGGCTGGACGGCCGGCGTGGGCTACTGGGCGAAGAAGGCCATGGCGATGTATCCCGACGTGGAGTGGGTCTACGAGCTGGCGGACAACCCGGAGGACCAGATCAAGGACATTCGGCGGGTGGTGGCGCAGCGGAAGCTGGACGGGCTGGTGATCCTCGCGCACGAGTCGGAGCCGCTGACGCCGGTGGCGAAGGAGGTCCGCGCGAAGGGCGTGTACATCGTGAACGTGGACCGCGGCTTCACCGAGCCGGGCGTGGCGAACGTGTTCATCGAGGGCGACAACGAGTCGTTCGGGCGCAAGAGCGCCGAATTCGTCGTGGAGAAGATGGGCGGCCGGGGAAAGCTGCTGATCATCCGCGGCATCCCCTGCACGGTGGACACGTATCGCTTCAACGCGGCGATGGAGGTGCTCAGGAAGCACCCGGAGATCGAGATCCTCGGCACGCCGCAGTTCGCGTACTACCAGCGCGAGAAGGGCTACGAGGTCATGCAGAAGCTGCTGCCGCAGTTCGACCGCATCGACGCCGTCTGGGCGCAGGACGACGACATCGCCCTCGGCGTGGAGCAGGCCATCAGGAAGGCCGGGCGGACCGACATCCGGTGGATCCTCGGCGGGGCCGGCATGAAGGACATCGTCCGCCGCGTCGCCGAGGACGACCCGATGTTCCCCGCCGACATCACCTACCCGCCGTCAATGATCGCCGTGGGCATCCACACGTGCGTGAGCAACCTGCGCGACGGCAAGCTGAAGGCCGTCAGCCAGTTCATGCCCCGCCACATCAAGCTCGACGTGGAACTCATCACGCCGCAGAACGCCAAGGACCACTACTACTCCGATTCGGTGTATTGACGGCAGGGCGTAGCCGATAGGCGATGGGCGGCAGGCGACGAGACGCCCCGCCCGGGCGGCTGGGCCGCTACCACCGCACGTCGCGCAGGATGAGTTCCACGCTCGTGGTGCCGTTGAAGCTGTTGAGCGACGGCTCGGCGGCCACGTCCACCCGCCCGACGCCTTCCAGCATGTCGGCGAGATCGCCCATTCGGAAGCCCACGGCCCGCAGCGTTGTGCCGTTCTGTCCGAGCATGAGGCTGACGGTCTCGCCGGTCCGCCCGATGCGCTTCGGGGGGACGACGACCTCGCCGCCGCGAACGGCCACCACCGGCCGGGGGTTGCCCTGACCGAACGGCGCCAGGCGGGCGATCTGGCTGGCCACCGGGAAGCTCAGGGCCCCCAGCGTGATTTCGGTGTCGATCTCGAGCGTGGGGATGAGCTGCTCGGGGGTGAGGCGCTCGCGGGCGTAGTCGGTGACGGCGCGCGTGAAGTCGTCGATGCGGG
>CAZMDT010000033.1:3075-15609 GCA_964564965.1 uncultured Planctomycetaceae bacterium
GATCTTCTCCTGCACCAGCCGCAGCCCGCCCGCCATCGCGTGACCGCCGAAACCCAGCAGGTGCTCGCCGCAGGCCGCCAGGGCGTCGCGCATGTGAAAGCCGGGAATGCTCCGTCCCGAGCCCTGGGCGCCCTCGCCGTTGATGGCGATGAGAATCGCCGGGCGCCCGAAGCGCCGCACCAGCCGCGACGCCACGATGCCGATCACCCCGCTGTGCCAGTTGTCCGAGGCGAGCACGATCACCCGGTGGTCGGCGTCGGCCAGGCCGTCACGCTCCACCATGCCCACCGCCTCGCCCGCGATGGCACGCTCGACCTTCTGGCGCTCGGTGTTCTGCCTGTTGAGGTAGGCGGCGATCTTGGCGGCCCGGGCGGGGGGGGCGTCGGTGAGCAGCTCGACGGCGAGGCGGGCGTGTCCCATTCGGCCGGCGGCGTTCAGTCGCGGCGCGAGGACGAAGCCGACGTGGTAGGCGTCGAGCTTCTGGCCGAGGAGCCCGGCGGAGCTGAGCAGGGCGCGGAGCCCGGGGTGGCGCGTGCCGGGCAGGCCCCGCAGGCCGTGCATGGCGAGGGCGCGGTTCTCGCCCATGAGCGGGACGACGTCGGCGATGGTGCCGAGCGCGGCGAGGCAGGTGGCGTCGAGGAGAACCTCGCGCCAGGCCTCGTCGACGCGGGCCTCGCCGCAGACCTCGCGGGCGACCTGCCAGGCGAGCTTCATCGCCACGCCGGCGCCGGCGAGGTCGGGGTTGGGGTAGCCCGCCTCGGGCAGCGCCGGGTGCACGATCACGTCGGCCGGGGGCAGCTCCTCCGGCAGGCTGTGGTGGTCGGTGACGACGACGTCCACGCCGGCGGCCTTGGCGTCGGCGATCGGGCCCGCCGCCGAGATGCCGCAGTCCACGGTGACGATGAGGCGGGCGCCGCCGTCGACGATCTTTCGGACGGCCTCGGCGTTGACGCCGTAGCCCTCCTCCAGGCGGTGGGGGACGTAGAAGTCCGCCGGCCCGCCCGCCAGGCGAATGCTGCGCAGCAGGATCGCCACGCCCGCGATGCCGTCCACGTCGTAGTCGCCGTAGACGACGATGGGCTCCTTTCGGGCGATGGCGCGGGCGATCCGCCGGGCGGCGGGCACAACCCCGCCGATGGCGCCCGGGTCGTGCAGGTCGTTGAGCTTCGGGCTCAGGAACGCCCGAGCCGCGGCGGGGGCGTCGATGCCGCGGTTGTGGAGAAGCTGGGCGATCAGCGGGAAGGTGCCGACGGACCGGGCAAGGGCCTCGGCGCCGTCGAAGGGCGGGCGGATGTGCCAGCGTTTGGCGTTCGGCCTCCATGCGCGCGTTGACATCGTCGGACCTCGAGAGCTTTCCTGCCGGCGATTATAGCAGGCCGGGCGCGGAGGTCCACCGGCGAGGCGGCGGGCCGAGAGGGAGCGCAAGGCGCGGCGGGCGGCGCGCGACCGGGCGCCGCGCTACGCCGGGGCCGCCGACGGCTTGAGCTTCCTGCGGATCTTCTTCGAGGCGTCGGCGTGCTGCAGCGCCAGCCCGATGACGGCGGGGACGACCACGGCGGCGGCGGCAAGGTGGAAGCCGTTCTCCGCCGCCCCGCGGACGATGTCGCAGGTTTCCTCGTTCAGCAGCAGGAGGGAGACGGCGGCGGCGACGGTCATCGCGGCGCCCTGGGCGGCCGTGAAGATCATCACCGCCAGCCGGAAGTTGGCGTAGGCGAGCAGCCCGAGCGCCACGCAGCCGATCAGGGCGCCCGTCCAGGCGTGGTCGGCAAGCTCGGGCCGGCCGGCGGCCTGCACCGCGTGCTCCCACCCCACGAAGCCGATCAGCCCGCCGGCGATCATGCCGGTGAGGCTGACGGCCCCGCGGATCAGCGGCAGCGCCAGCACGCCGAACATCAGCCCGCCGGCGGCGGCGCCGAAGGCGACGATGCCGGCCTTGTCGCCGTCCGCCATCTGTCCCAGCAGTGCCCCCCCGACCGCCCCGGCGATCATCGCGTTGGCCACGACCAGCAGCTTGTGGAGCTTCCACCCGAACAGCAGGTACACCACCCCGCCGATGAGCATGGGCACGCTGACCATGATGGGCACCCGGCTGAGGTAGTCGAGGCACTCCACCTGCGTGGGGACCTGGAACTCGCTCAGGCGCTCGAGGAAGCTGACGTCGGGCACTCCGACCGGCGGCATAGCCCATCACCTCCGCCTGCGCACGCGGCGCAGCGGCACACTGATTCTGTCTTCGGCCCAACCGGCGTGGAAGGTCCTGTCTTTTTGGGCGCTGACAGGCCCGCGCCGGGCGCCGCGCCGCGCCCCGCCGGCTCTACGACGTGCCCCGCGCCCTCACCGCGGCCAGGTCCCCCTTGGCCAGTTGCAGCTTCGCCGGATCGCGCAGGCGCTCAATCGCCCGCTTTAGTATTTCCTCCGCCCGGGCGTACTGGTGCAGGTACCGGCCGTAGATCACGCCGAGCATCAGGTAGATGTCCCCGATGTGCTCGTAGGTGCGGTAGTGGCTCAGGAACCGCTCGTAGGCGTCGGCCGCCGCCGGATACTGCTGGTTCGCCATGAGCTGGTTGGCCACGTCGAGCTGCTGCGGCTGCGAGAGGACGGCGTCTTCGGCGATCTGGACGAGCTGGAGATACAGCTCGGCGGCGGCGGGCACGTCGTGGCGGTTGCAGGCCTCGGCGATCTCCCGGCGGAGCTGAAGCTCCCGCCCGGCGGGGGTGTCGGGCGTGTCGGCGGTGACGGACGTGGCCCGGATGCGGCGGGCCCGCTGGGGCGCCACGCCCGCGGCGGGCGTGAAGCGGAACGGGTCGTACCCGTCGGAGACCACGCGTCGGAAGCGGCCGCGGCGGCGCCAATTGCGGATGAGGTTCGGCAGGTCGAAGGCGTCGCGCGGGAGCACGCGTGTGGCAAGCATGACGGCCGCCACCACGATGCCGAACGCGTAGCCGCTGCTGTGCGCGGCGTAGGCCACGCCCCCGCCCGCGCCGCCGAGTGCCGACAGCGACATGACCGCGTTCCAGATCGCCTGGAAGGCGAGGAAGATGAGGCTGGAGACCTCGATGGGCATGATGACGTACAGGAAGAACGCCAGCAGCGTGACGCGGACGCGGGGGAACAGCACGAGGTACGCCCCGGTGACGGCGGAGATGGCGCCCGAGGCCCCCAGGACGGGCGCCCGGCCCGCCAGCAGCACGTAGCCGATGCCCGCGAGCACCCCGCCGGCGAGGTAGAACGCCAGGTACGCCGGATGCCCGAACCGATCGTTGATCGCGTTGCCGAACACCCACAGGAACACCATGTTCCCGAACAGGTGCCAGAAGTTCTCGTGCAGGAACATCGCGCTGAAGAACTGGTGGAGCTGCGGGCTGTCGGGGTACAGCAGGTACGCCTGCACGCGGGCAATGTGCCCGCCGTTGAACCCGAGGACGTACAGCAGGACGTTGCCCGCCAGCAGCGCGTAGTTCGCCCACGGCGTGTGCCGCATCCGGTAGTCGGTGCGAATGGGAATCATCTCGGCGGGAGCTTCCGTTTCCGCGGCGCGGCCGGCCCGGGGGCGATCATAGCATCGGCCTCAGCGACAGACAATGCGCGGATAGGCCTTCAGTTCGACGGCCGCCCAGACCGTGGGGTCCAGGAACGTGGCCTCGAAGCTCAGCACCTCGCCGGGCTTCACGTCTTGCCCCGAGGGCGTCCAGACCACCGGCTGCTTCAGTTCCAGGGCCTTGGCCGCTCCCCACTTGTACTCCACGTCGCAGTAGAGCCGCGGGCGCGTGATGGGACGGGCCGTCGTGTTCTTCACGCTGCCCGTCACGCGGACCTCGCCCTTGCCGATGTCGCACGCGTGCCTCTCCACCGGCAGGCACAAGGCGCCCTCGTCCGTCCAGTCGTGCGCCAGGATGCCCTGCCGGCGAATCCGCGCGTCCGTCCGCCGGACCCCCGTCAGCTCCACCGAGAACGGCAGCACGCCGTTCGGCGGAACGTAGCTCAGCGAGCCGGTGAACGGCTGCGGGCGGATCGGCTTGCCCTCGGCGTCCACCACGTCGAACGCCACCGTCACCTGGGTCAGCGCGCGGTCCGGGCTGCGGTTGCGCACCTTGCCGGTCACGGTCCGGCTGCCGACGCCGGTGTCTTCCTTGATGTCGGCCTCGACGATGACGACCCGGTCGTCCGTCTGCGGCTGCCAGATGGGCTGCCGGCCCCGGGGCGGGGCCGCCACGCCCGGTTCGACGTCCCCGCCGCCGCCGCCGTTGCGGAGTGCGTCCTTAAGCTGTCGGGCGGCCAGGCTTTCGGCATCGCCGCCTGGCCCCGGGGGCGGCAGCGGGCCCTTGCGCCGGACCACGACGCGCTCCGGCCCGCCCTTGACGATCAGGGCCACGATCACACCGATGAGGGCCACCCCGCCGACGACGAAGGGAATCACGATCCACTTGGGGGCCCCCCGCTTCGGGGCGTGGTGGTACAGCTTCGGCTTTGCCCGGGCGGTGTCGGCGGCCGCCGAGGCGAGCCCCGCGGGCGAGTTCGGGTCCGGCGGCAGGGGCGGGGCCTCCGCGCCGGCGGGGCGACGCGACGCGTGTGCCGACGCCACGAACACCTCCCCGCAGGCCGGGCAGCGCAGCTTCGCCTTCGCCACCGGGTGGTCGAGCGTCAGCGTTCGCCGGCACGCCGGGCACCTGACGGTCTGCATGTCGAGGCCCTCCCCCGAAGTCCGGTCGGATTCTACCGCGCGCCGGGCCGTTCGGCAATGCCCGCCCGCCCTTGCGGGCGCGGCGGCGGGGGCTATAGTGGCGCCCTTCGCCCATGCTGAACCCCGCCGACGCCACGCTGGCCTGGTCGATCGTGCCGCCCGAGGTGGGCGAGGTCGCGCTGTTCCTGCTGTTCGGGATGCTGTCGGCGCTGCTGATCGGCGTGGCGAAGGCTGGCTTCGGCGGCAGCATCGGCCTGCTCAGCATGCCCATCATGATCTACGCCTGCGGCGGCAAGACCGCCCTCGCCACCGGCATCATGCTGCCGATTCTCATCGTCTGCGACCAGGTGGCAATGGCCGCCTGGTGGCGCCGCTGGAGCCTGCGCGAGGCCGGGCGGATGCTCGCCGGCGCCGTGGCGGGCATCGCCGCCGGCGGGGGGGCGGTGTGGGCGTTCCGGCGGCTGGACTCGGCCGGCGGGCAGCAGGTCACCGACGCCGGGCTGAAGCTGCTGATCGGGGCGATCAGCCTGCTGTTCGTGGCGTTGCAGCTCGCCAAGTGGCTGCGGGGGCGGTCCCCGGCGCTGCGTCCGGTGGCGTGGCAGGGGGCGTGCGCCGGGGCGCTGGCCGGGTTCACCTCCACGCTCGCCCACGCCGGCGGGCCGGTGACCACCATGTACCTGCTGCCCCAGCAGATGCCCAAGGGGCGGTACGTGGCGACCACGGTGCTGTTCTACTGGGCGAACAACCTGCTGAAGCTCGTGCCGTTCGGGCTGCTGGGGCTGATCGACGGGACGTCGCTTCGGGCGTCGGGGGTGCTGCTGCCGGCCGTGGTCGTGGGGGCGCTGGTGGGGGTGTTTCTGCACCGGCGCGTGCCGCAGCGCCCGTTCACGGGCATCGTTTACGTGCTGCTGACGCTCGCCGGGGCGGACCTGGCGATCAAGGCGGTCCGCAGCCTGTGGTTCTGAGCGGCCGGCACGCGAAGATCGAGGCGTCGCGGGGTGCGCAGAGCGGCGCCCGGGAGATACAATTCATCGGACACGACGTCCTTGGAGGCCTGAGCCATGGCTGACAGCGTCAGGAAGCTCGTGATCGCGGGCGCGTGGGCGGCACTCGTCGCCGTCGCCGGCTGCGATACGCGGATGACCGTGCAGCGCTACCCCGAGTTCTACACGCCGCAGCTCAAGACCGTGGCGGTGCTGCCGTTCGTGAACGACTCGCTCAACCCGGAGGCCGGGCGATTCGCCACCGACCGCGTGGCGGCGGCCTTGAAGGCCAACGGCACGTACACGGTCCTCGACCCGCGGGAGCTGAAGGCCCGGCTGGACGCGGCGGGCATCGCGTTGCCCCCGGCCACGGACGCGGCGGCCGTCCGCGAGGCCATCCGGCGTCTCGGCGACGTGCAGGCGTACCTGACGGGCCGGGTGGCGGCCTTCAGCGCGGACACCTACACGCGGGTGGACACGACCTACGGGTACGCGCAGGTGGGCAACTACGGGGGGTGGGGGCGCCGTCGCGGCTGGGGCTACGGGGGGGGCACCACGTTCCCGATCTACAGCTACAGCACGTACAGCCAGGCGTACGTGGCGCTGTCGGCCCGGCTGACGGAGACGGCCGGCGGGGACGTCCTGCACGCCACGGTGGCGCCGGTGTCGGCACGGGCGACGAGCCGCGATGCTCCCCCGCCGACGCTGGGGGAGATGCTCGGGCGTGCGACCGACCAGGCGGCGGGGGCGCTGGTGGGGCAGTTCGCCATCGCGCCGGTGACGGTGAAGGTCCGTGGGGGGCGCGACCTTCGCACCGCGCGACGCCTCGGCGACGGGACGCTCAAGAACACCAACGACTTCCGCGCGGACGAGCCGGAGATGGTCGTCGTGCTGCACCTGCCGCCGGCGGCGGACCGGAACGCCTTCCGCCTCGCCGTGTGGCGCGAGCACGGCCAGCGGGAGCTGGCGGGGGCGGGCTTCACGTGGTCGCGCGGCGGGCCGTCCCGGGAGTTCGTCTTCTCGCCGCGCCAGCTCGCCGAGGCCGCCGGCAAGGGCGACTACGAGGTCCGCTTTCTCGCCGGCACGCGCACCGTCATGCGGGCCAAGTTCAAGATCAAGTAGCTACCGCGTCTCGAAGCCGACCCGCCCGACGCCGGCGCCGAGGTCGCGGATGAAACGCTGCTCGCACGGGAAGCCGAGGTCATGGGCCGCCTCGGCGTCGCGCCAGGCCTGCCGGAAGCGCCCGAGTTCATACCCCGCTTCGGCCCGGCGATAGTAGGCCTCCGCCGCCTCGGGCGTGTTCCGCTCCAGCGACAGCACGCGGGTGAACTCGGCGACGGCGCGGGCCGGATCGCCCCGGGCCGCCCACACCAGCCCGCGCGTCAGGTGGGCGGGGGCCGACTTGGGCTCGATGCCGACGGCCGCCGCGCTATCTTCCATCGCCTGCTCGAGACGCCCCAGTGCCAGCCAGGCGCGGGCCCGAACGTCCAGCGCCTCCACGTACCCGGGGTCCATGTCGAGCGCGGCGTCGAGGTCGGCGATGGCCTCCTCCGCCCGCCCGGCCCGCACGAGCGCCAGCCCGCGCGCCCGGTAGGCACGCAGGTAGTCCTCGTCCAGCCGGATGGCCTCGGCCAACGCGTCCGCCGCCTCGTCGAACCGCTCCAGCCCCGCCAGGCACTCGCCCAGGCGGAAGCGGTACAGCGGGCTATCCGGCTCGGCGGCCACCGCCTGCCGGTGGCGGGCGGCCGCCTCTTCGCGGCGGCCGAGGCCATCGAGCGTCACCGCCAGGTCCGACCAGACCTCCGCGTGCGCGCCGTCGAGCCGCGTGGACTTCTCGAAGCACTCGAGGGCCTCGGCCGCCCGGTCGAGGTGGGTCAGGCAGACGGCCTTGTGATACCACGCCTCGGCGCAGGCGGGGTCCTCGGCGAGGGCCTGCTCGAAGCACGCCAGGGCGAGGGCGAGGCGCCACTGCCTCAGCAGGACCAGCCCGTTGTCGATGTGGCGTGCCTCCGTCATGGCGGGGTCAGATCGCGAGGGTCTCGTATTCGAGCCGCCCGTCGGTGCGCCACCATTCGCGGGCGGCCAGGACGCCGGCCTGGTCGCGCGAGAAGGGGCGCCCGATGATCCGCCCGATGGCCTCCGCGGCCATGTGCCGCAGGGCGCTGTTGCTGATCTCGTCCTCGACGTCGCCGAAGGAGATGTGCTGGGCGAGGTAGTAGACGGCGCGCGGGTCGCCGAGCTGCCCGAGCTGCTCGACGATCAGCACCTTGAGCTCCATGGCGTTCTCGGCGCCGTCCGGCGTGCGGTAGCTCTCGAGCATCAGCAGCAGGCTGGCCGCCCCGGCCGGCCCGATCGCGCCCAGCTCCGTCAGCTTCCGGCGCCGCTGCGCGTCGTCCCACTCGTTGAAGTGCGTATAGATCTCACCCATCCGGGCGTTCAGCGCCGTCTGCTCTGCCGGATTGGTCGTGGGGTGCCCACCCAGCAGCGAGTCGAGCGTTCGCCGGGGGACGCCCGCCTCCTCGCCCAGGCGTCGGAGCAGCGTGCGTTCCTGCTCGCGCACGTGCCCGTCGGCGGCCGCCGCGTCGGCCAGCAGACGGATCATGTCCTCCGCCTCCTTCGGGTCGCTCGGCAGCGAGATCGCGTCCGGCGTCTCGCGGACCTGGCGGACCAGCTCGGCGAACTCGGCATCGGAGACGCCGAGGCGCTTGCGGAGGCGCTGGATGAACTGCTTCTCCTCCGCCGTGAGCTTGCCGTCGGCCACGGCGAGGGCCATTACGTTCCTGAGAGTCATGTGTCCGGTGTCGGCCATGGTGTCCTCCCCTCGACGAAACGAGGTCCGTGGGTATTGTACCCGGCGGGGCGCCGCGCCGGAAGCGGCGCGTCGATCAGGCCTTCTCGATCGACAGCGGCCCGACGGGCGCGGTCCGGAGCGTCCCGTAGTGCGTGTTGAACAGCGACTCGTCGCCGATGGCCTTCATCCGGCGCCACATCCGCTTGCACATGTCGATCAGCACGCCCCGGTGGGCGGGGTCGCCGGCGAGGTTGCGCGTCTCGTTCGGGTCCTCGGGCAGGTGGTACAGCTCGTCCACGCCGCCGGGCGAGAAGACGTACTTCCACGGCCCGTGCCACACCAGGCGCTGCGTGTAGACGAACCGCTGCCCGAAGAACTCGGCGTAGGCGTCCTGCCAGTCGCCCGGGTCCGCCGTGCCGTCGAGCACGCCGCGCAGGGGCCGCCCCTGGGCGCCGGCGATCGGCTCGCAGCCGCAGACGTCGAGGATCGTCGGCGCCACGTCCACCAGGCTCACCAGCGCGTCGCGCTGCTCGCCGCCGGGGGGCAGGCCCGCGCCGCGGACAATCAGCGGGATGTTGTAGACCTCCTCGTAAGCGGTGGCCACGCCCTTGGCGTGCAGCCCGTGCCCGCCCAGCATGTCGCCGTGGTCGCTCGTGACGACGATGAGGGTGTTGTCGTACTCGCCGGCGGCGCGGAGGGCGTCGAGGAGGCGCCCGACCTCGTGGTCGAGGAAGGTGATGGTCGCCCAGTAGGCGGCGGAGATGAACCGCCACTGCTCGTCGCTGAGGCCGGCCCAGACGGCCTGCATTCGGCGGAGGACCTCGGGCTTGCCCGCCAGCTCGTCTCGCAGTGTCGGGCTCACGCGGACGCCCGCCACGTCGTACAGGTCGAGGAAGCGCCGCGGGGGCACGTAGGGGTCGTGCGGCTCGGCTGCTGAGACGAAGCAGCACCACGGATGCCCCGACCGCGACGACGACCGCCGGCGGATGAAGTCGATGCCCAGGTCGAACGCCGGATGGGTTTCGGTCTCATCGCTGCCGGCGGCGGCCAGCAGGTAGTCGCGGTAGCCGGGCGTCGGCACCTTCACCTCGGTGCCGTCGAGGGGCTTCCGCCCGGCGCTCACGGCCAGGTGGTCGTGCTCGTGCCAGCCGAAACGCCCCAGGTCGCACGTCTGCTCCACGTGCCACTTGCCGAAGTAGCCCATCGCGTAGCCCGCTTCGGCGAGCGTCTGCGAGAAGTACCTCAGCCGGCCGGCAACGTTCACCCACTCCTTCCGCTGCGTGTGCGTGCAGTCCCACATGCCGTGAGTGGAGGGGTAGGTGGCGGTCATCAGGCTGGCGCGGGCGGGCGAGCAGATGGCGTTGGTGGTGTAGCAGCGGTGGAACCGCGTTCCCTCGGCCGCCAGGGCGTCCAGGTTCGGCTTGAGGCACTGGCTGCCCGGCGCGATGGCGGCCGCGTTGGTGTGGTCGCTCATCAGGATCAGGACGTTGGGACGTTTGGCCATTTGCGGCTCCCTTCGGGGCTCTGCCCCGGTCATCCTAGCCCGGCCGGCGGCGAACGCAACCCTTGGCGGCGGCAGTCACCCCGGCCGGCAGCGCGCAGACGAGGGCTTGCACGAGGCCCTCGGAGGGCCATAATCGCCCGGTAAAAGGACCGGAAGCCACCTTCGTCACGCGTGAGTTGGGAGCTCGCCATGAAGACAATCGTCGTTGTCGCCACCACGATCCTGCTCGCCGCGCCCCTTGTGGCCTTCGGCGAGGACGCCGAACCGAACGTCGCCGAAGTGCTTCGGGCCATGCAGAAGGAGATCGAGACCCTCCGCGCCGGGCAGAAGCGCCTGGCGGAACTCGAGAAGGAAATCGAGCGTCTGCGGGCCGACAACGAGCGTCTGCTCCGGCTGGAGCGAGAGGTGCAGCGTCTGCGGGCCGACAACGAGCGTCTGCGGAAGCTGGAGCAGGAGGTCCGCCGCCTGCGGGGCGAGGCCCCGACCGGCGACGCCGGCGCGCCCCAGAACCCGCCGCCCCGGCCGACGTCGCAGACGGCCCGCCCGGTGCCCGCCGGCCCCGCCGCGAGCCGGCCCGCCCCCGCGGCGAGCTGGTCCTTCGGCTACGACCCGCCGCGTGGCTTCCACCTGCACAACGACGGCACGATGCTCCAGCTCAAGGACATCTTCATCCGCGGCTTCCACCACCACGACGGGCGGATTCACTGGACCGGCGTGGAAGACACGTTCGGCGCCGAGGCCGGCTTCGCGCCCTGGCTGACCCAGAGAATCGACCGCTGCACCTTCCGCTTCGGCGGGGAGTTTCTCATCAACCTGCCGTTCGAGCAGAGCCGCATGCCCCTCGCCGGCGGCTTCGACGGGAACTTCGAGGTGGACCGCGTGGAGATCGACCAGTTGTACGCCCGCTGGGAGCGCGGCGACCTGGCCGTCGTCCTCGGCAAGCGCGAGACGCCCTTCGGCCGCTACGGCTTCACGCTGCTCAGCAACGAGCGGTCGGACGCGCCGTTCCTCCGCACGGACATCATTCAGTGGCGCCAGACGGGCCTGTTCGTGGAGTACCGCCCGAGCGGGGGGCCGCTGAACGGGCTCGCCTTCGACGTGGGCGTCGTCAACGGCACCACGGACCTGGACACCAACTCGGACAAGGGCCTGATTTTCCGCGTCGGCGCCGAGCGCGAAACCTGGGCCGTCGGCGTGTCGGGAAAGCTCGCCGACATCGGCTCGGACACCCTGAAGCGATACGCCAACCGCCTCGGGGTGGACTTCCGGGTGAGGCTGCACGAACGGGCGGAGCTGTCGGGCGAGGTGGTGTGGGACCAGCACGGCCTGCGCAACGACCTGGCGGACCTCAGCCGGCTCGGCGAGCGAAGCCTGTACGGGCAGGACGTTTACCCCGGGCGATACAAGGACCCCGTCTGCGGCTTCGGGTACTATCTGAACCTGGCGTGGATGGGCGACCGCTGCCGGCTGGACCTGAACTTCGGCAGCTACTTCCCCGAGACGCTCGGCATCGCCACGCACGACGAGCCGGTCCATCGCGGGCTGGCGAAGCTCACGTGGCGCCTCACGGAGGACATCAGCGGCTTCGTCGTCGGCCTGGTGGAGAACCGCCGCCCCGTGACGGCGCCCATCCGGGTGTACGAGCCCTGGGCGGTCCTGGTCGGCATTCAGATGAGCAAGTAGTCACCGGCCGGCACGCTTACCGGCCGGGGGATCAGCCGATGACGAACAGGCCCAAGAAGAGCCCCGCCCCCAGCGAAACCACGAACCAGAACGCCTTGTTGCCGGTTTTCGGTCCTCTTGGCATCGTCTCTTGCGCTCCGCACCATTGTAGGCCGCGCGCCTTCATCGGCACGGGCGTGCGGCGCAAGAGGAAGGGCCGCCCAGTTGACTGGCCGGCCCTGTTGAAACCGTGGACCTGCCCGCTCTCGTGAGGCCGCAAACCCACCGGCTCTCGCGAGGCGGCGAGGCGCAGCGCCTGCCCACGCGGGCTACTTCTTCGCAGCGGCCCTTCGGGGCTTTCTGGCGCTCTTGTTCGCCTTCTTCTTCGCGGGCTTCCTGCTTGCCTTCCTCTTCGTGGCGGCCCTCACGCCCTTCTTGGGGTGCCTGATCGCGGCCTGGGCGGCGGCCAGCCGCGCCACGGGCACGCGGTACGGCGAGCAGCTCACGTAGTGGAGCCCCACCTGGTGGCAGAACTCCACGCTGCTCGGGTCGCCGCCGTGCTCGCCGCAGATGCCGAGCTTGAGGTCCTTGCGCGCCTTGCGGCCCTTGTCGACGGCGATCCGCATCAGCTCCCCGACGCCCGTCCGGTCCAGCGTCTGGAACGGGTCGTAGTCGTAGATGCCCAGCTCCACGTACTGCTTGAGGAACTTTCCGGCGTCGTCCCGGCTGAAGCCGCACCCCATCTGCGTCAGGTCGTTCGTGCCGAAGCTGAAGAACTCCGCCTCCTTCGCGATCTCCTCGGCGGTGATCGCCCCACGCGGCACCTCGATCATCGTCCCGATCTTGAGATACGGCAGCTTGCGCCCCTTCTTCCTGCGGATGTCCTCGTACACCTCGAGGACGATTCGCTTCT
>CAZMDT010000034.1:0-15444 GCA_964564965.1 uncultured Planctomycetaceae bacterium
GTCGAACCACCGCCCGAGCGAGCTGGCCGGCGTGCAGCCGGCGCCGAGGGCGAGCATCTCCTCGGCGGCGGCGAGCCGCGATTCGTCGGCGGCGAGGCGCGCCGGGGCAAACTGCCGCCGCCACGGCTCGCCGAACGTCTCCCACAGCGCCGCGAGCGCCGGTCGCCACGTCTGCCGGGCGGCGGCGTCGCCGCCGACGAGCGGCAGATAGCGCAGATGCCCGAGACGTTCGTAGCCCAGCAGGTCCGCCCGAAGCACCTCGCAGCCCCAGACGGCGCCGTCGTCGCCGTAGCCCACGCCGTCGCACGCCAGGGCGATCGCCTCGTCCGTCCGCCCGTGCTCGGCAAGGCACGCCGCTGCATGCGCGTGGTGGTGCTGCACGCGGACGATCGGCAGCGCCTCGCGCCCGGGCAGATCGCCCCGGTGCCGCCTGGCGGCATACTCGCTCGACAGGTACGCCGGGTGCATGTCCGCGGCGATCAGCCCCGGGCGCACGTCGAACAGGGCCTCCAGGTGGTTGATCGTGTCGATGAAGTGGCGGTAGGTGCGCCCGTCCTTCAGGTCGCCGATGTGCTCGCTCAGCACGGCCCGCCCGCTGCTCAGGAGGCAGACGGCGTTCTTCAGCTCGGCGCCGACGGCGAGGATGGCGGGGCCGTCGGGGCCGCCGACGGTGAGCCGCACCGGCCGGGGCGCATAGCCCCGCGCGCGGCGGAGCACGCTCACGGGCCCGTCCGCGCCCACCTGCGCCACGCTGTCGTCGATGCGGCGCTCGATCCGCCGGTTGTGCACGAGCAGGACGTCGGCGATCTGCCCGAGGTGCGCCACGGCGGCGTCGTTGTCCTTCACCAGCGGCTCCTCGGAGTAGTTGCCGGAGGTCATCACGAGCGGCGGCGCCTCGCCCCCTGCCGCCGCGGCCAGGCGCCGCAGCAGCAGATGGTGCAGCGGCGTGTAAGGCAGCATGACGCCGAGCGTCTCGAGCCCGTCGGCGACGCCGGGGGCGACGGGCGCCCCGGGGCGGCGCGGCACGAGGACGATCGGGCGGATCGCCCCGGTCAGCAGCGCCCGGGCCTGCTCGCCGATCTCGGCGAGCCGCTCGGCCTGCTCGATCGTGGCGACCATCAGGGCGAACGGCTTGGCGTCGCGCCGCTTCCGCCGCCGCAGTCGCCCCACCACGTGCTCGTCGTCGGCGCGGCAGGCGAGGTGGAACCCGCCGAGGCCCTTGACCGCCACGATCCGCCCCTCGATCAGCTTTCCGGCGGCCGCCGCGATGGGATCGGCCACCGCGACCTGCCGCCCGTGCGTGTCCACCAGCCACACCGCCGGGCCGCACGCCGGGCACGCCACCGGCTGCGCGTGGAACCGACGGTCGGACGGGTCGGCGTATTGCCGGGCGCACAGCGGGCACATGGCGAAGTCGGCCATCGTCGTGTTCGGGCGGTCGTAGGGGATGCGCGAGACGATGGTGTACCGCGGCCCGCAGTTGGTGCAGTTGATGAAGGGGTACCCGTAGCGCGGGTCGTCGGCCTCGCCCAGCTCGCGGAGGCAGTCGCCGCAGGTGGCGACATCGACGGTGACCTGAGCGTCGCCTATCTCGCCGCCCTCGGAGGGCTGAATCTCGAAGTGCTTCTCGCCGGCCATCGGGGGGCGGTCGGCGGCCTCGCAGCGGGCGATCTCGGCCAGCGGCGGGGCCTCCGCCTGAAGGCGCCGGGCAAAGGCCTCAACCGACGCCGCCGCCCCCTGCACCTCGACGGTCACGCCGGCCGCGTCGTTCACCACCCACCCGGTGAGGCGCAGCTCCCTCGCCAGGCGGTAGACGAACGGGCGGAACCCCACGCCCTGCACCTGCCCGGTGACGTGCAGCCGCCTGCGGGATGGTTCGCTGTGGAGCATGCGCGATCCCAAGCTCACCATTATACCGGCCGGGCGGCCTCGCCCGGTCGCTGCTCATCGGTCCTCTTGCCGCGTGCTGAAAGTCCACTACAATGCCGCTCGGCCGCCCCCGCCCGCGAGGCGGCCGCACCAGGCAGGAACGCCCATGATCGGCGCGGTGATCTTCGACCTCGACGGCGTGATCGTCTCCACGGACGAGCAGCACTACCGCGCGTGGAAGCGGCTGGCCGACGAGGAGGGCATCCCCTTCGACCGGCAGCAGAACCACCGCCTCCGCGGCGTGGCGCGGATGGACTGCGTGGAGATCATCCTCGAGAAGGCCCCCCGCCGGTACAGCGGCGCCGAGAAGCTCGATCTCGCCGCCCGCAAGAACGGCTATTACCGCGAGATGCTCGCCGACCTGTCGCCGGAGGCCCTCCTGCCCGGGGCGCTCGCCGTCATCGAGGAGCTGAAGCGCCGCGGCGTCAAGGTCGCCGTCGCCTCCTCCAGCCGGAACACGCCGCACATCCTCGAGCGGATCGGCCTGACGGACACCTTCGACGCGCAGGCCGACGGCAACGACATCACGCACAGCAAGCCGCACCCGGAGGTGTTCCTGACCGCCGCCGAGCGGCTGGGCGCCCCGCCTGCGGAATGCCTCGTCGTCGAGGACGCCCGGGCGGGCATCGAGGCCGCCGTCCGCGCGGGCATGAAGGCCTTCGGCGTCGGCGACGCCGCCAACGACGCCCGCGCCGACCTCACCGCCGCCGACCTCGCGTCGGTCACCGTCGATGAGATGCTGGCCGCCTGACCGCGCCCCAAGCCCGCCCGACCACGCGAGGGGGCCGCGCGGTGACGCCTTCGCGGTTCGTTCTTGTTTCGGCATGGGCAATTGGGTATTCGGGTCGCCCGGCGTGCCGCGGGCGGCGCGCCCGAGCGAAACGAGGCTCCGCCATGACCGACCTGCGATACCGACAGATCCACCTGGACTTCCACACCTCGGAGGCGATCCCCGACGTCGCCGCCGCGTTCGACCCCGACGCCTTCGCCGACACGCTGGCCGCGGCGCACGTGGACTCGGTGACGTGCTTCGCCCGCTGCCACCACGGCTGGCTCTACTACGACAGCCAGGCCCACGCCGAGCGCGTTCATCCGAATCTCAGGCGCCGCGACCTGCTCGCCGCGCAGATCGACGCCTGCCACGCCCGCGGCATCCGCGTGCCCATCTACACCACCGTTCAGTGGGACCACTACACCGCCGAACGCCACGCCGACTGGTGCATGCTCACCGAAGACGGCCGGGTCCGCGGCACGCCCCCGTACGAGCCCGGCTTCTACCGCTACCTCTGCGTGAACACCCCCTACCGTGACTGGCTCTTCGAGCACGTGCGCGACATCTTCGAATGCGTCCCGGCCGTCGACGGGCTGTTCCTCGACATCGTCCAGGTGCAGGAATGCTCGTGCCGCTGCTGCAAGGCGGGCATGCTGGCGGGCGGGCTTGACGCGTCCGACGCCGGCGACCGCCGCCGCTACGCCGCCGACGTGATCGCGGGCTTCAAGACGGAGATGACGGCCCACATCCGGCAACGGTCGGGCGACTGCACGATCTTCTACAACGCCGGGCACGTGGGCCCCTACCAGCGGCGGACGCGCGAGGCGTACACGCACTTCGAGCTGGAGAGCCTGCCCTCCGGCGGCTGGGGGTACGTGCACTTCCCGACGACGATGCGTTACGCCCGCACGCTCGGGCGCGACTGCCTCGGCATGACGGGCAAGTTCCACACGTCGTGGGGCGACTTCCACTCGTTCAAGAACCCCGCCGCGCTCGAGTTCGAATGCTTCCGCATGCTGGCACTCGGCGCGAAATGCTCCATCGGCGACCAGCTCCATCCGTCCGGGCGGCTCTGTCCGCACACCTACGAGCGCATCGGCCATGTGTATGAACGCGTCGAGGCCGCCGAGCCGTGGTGCCGCGGGGCCGCCGCGCTCGCCGACATCGCCGTCATGACGCCGGAGGAGTTCGCCGGCGTGGGCAGCGGCACGGCGGCGCCGGACGTCGCCGCCACGGCCCGGGGCGTCGTGCGGATGCTCGAGGAGGCGCAGCACCAGTTCGACCTCGTGGATTCGCAGGCGGACCTGGCGGGCTACCGGCTGGTCATCCTCCCGGGCGTCGTCGCCTGCGATGAGAAGCTGGCGGGCAAGCTTGCCGACTATGTCGCCGGCGGGGGCGCGCTGATCGCCTCGCACCGCAGCGGCCTCGACCCCGACGGCAAGGCCTTCGCGCTCGAGGCGCTCGGCGTGGCGCTGCGGGGCGAGGCGCCTTACAGCCCGGACTTCATCGTGGCGGCGGGCGAGATGGGGCGCGGCCTGGCGGCCACGGAGCACGTGATGTATCTCCGCGGGCTTCAAGTCGAGCCGCGCGGCCGGGCCGAGGTGCTCGCCGGAGTGAACGTGCCGTACTTCAACCGGACCTGGCGGCACTTTTGCTCGCACCGGCACACGCCCTCCAGCGGCGAGGCGGGCTACCCGGGCGTGGTGCAGCGCGGGCGGTGCGTCTACTTCGCTCATCCGGTCTTCGCGCAGTACGGCCGGAACGCCCCGCTGTGGTGCAAGCGGCTGGTCTTGAACGCCGCCGACATGCTGCTGCCCGAGCCGCTGGTGCGCGTGAAGGCCCCGAGCACGCTGCTGGCGGCGCTGAACGAGCAGCCGGACGAGCGCCGCTGGGTGCTGCACCTGCTGCATTACATCCCCGAGCGCCGCGGCGCGGATTTCGACACTATCGAGGATGTCATCCCCCTGCACGATCTGCGCGTCTCGGTCCGCGCCGACCGAGAGGTGCGGGCCGTGCGGTGCGTGCCGGGCGGGCCGGAGCTGCCCGCCGAGACGAGCGGCGGCCGCGTCGAGTTCACGCTGCCCGTTCTCACCGGCTGCCAGATCATCGCCCTCGACCTCGCCTGAGGCGGCTGTGGCCAAGCCGCCGGGCCAGGCCGGACCCGTGGCCGCCCTGGCCGTGATGCTCGGCGCCGGCGCGCTCGGCGGCGACATCCGGCCTCGCCGATGGACATCCCCCCAGAATCTCCCACAATCGCTGGGACGGTTGCCAATCCGCGACGGCCTTGACAAACGCGAGGGCTTGTCACAGGATTGGTGGCTGAGGCAGGGCCGTGCGCGAGGCGGCCCAGAAGTGCAGGCAAAGGAGATGTGCTTATCCGCCCCGTTTGCCTCTGCGCGAGCACCCATTTGCAGACGGAGCAGGCCAGCCCGTGCCGCGAGGGCACCGGCGGGCTGTGCGCTGTCGCTGCCGCCACGCCCCGGCCGGCGCCGCCGCCGGGCCAGACCCGAACATCCACGCGGACAACCGCGCGCGAACGCGCGGTTCCGGAAGCACCGTAAGGACCAGGTAACCCCGCAACGAAGGAGAAGGACGATGAACGCGAAGGGCATTTGGATTGCGGCCGTGCTGACGATCACCGGGCTGATGACCTCCCAGGCGCTGGGGCGCCCGCTGTACAGTTGGGACAACGACTCGGCCGACGGCCAGTGGAGCACGGCGCTGAACTGGACGAACGATAACGCCGAGGGGGCCGACAACGAGGTGCCCGTGGCCGACTCGACGGCCGTGCTGAACGTCAATGGGGACACGGTGACCATCGACGAGCGGCAGCCGGCGACCGCCGGGGACTACTTCAAGGTGGAGGTCTCCGGCACCAACATGACGATCAACATCCTGACCGGGGGCGAGCTGTACGCCTCGTCGCAGAGCTTCATCGACAACGGCTCGGCCCTGAACGTGGACGCGAGCAAGCTGGAGACGGGCAAGTGGCAGCTTCGCGGCGGCCTGATGGTCCTGAAGAACGGCGCCACGTACCTCGGCACCGGCAACGACTTCGAGCACAAGGGCGGCGTGCTGCAGCTTGAAGGCTCGGGGAACTCCTTCGATGCCACGGGCGGGGATGAGTTCGCGTTCGGCCGGCAGGGCGACGCGACGATCAAGTGGATCGCCGATCCCAACGGCATCACCACGCTGTTCGTCAACGACTACTGGGGCGAGGACGGCGCCCGCGACGTCGAGATCGACGTGAGCGCCATGACGCTGTCGCACGGGATGACGCTGCTGCTGATCGACGCCCTGGAGGGCCTGAACGAAAGCGGCGGCGGCTTCCTCGACGAGACGTTCACCTCCACCGTCGTCAGCGGGAGCGGCGCCTTCGGGTGGGAGGTCCTCTACGACGTGGACAACGACGACATCAGCATCCGGTTCTCGGACCCGGCGCTGGCCATTCCCGAGCCCGTCTCCGCCCTGGCGGTCATGCTCGGCGTGGGCGCCCTGGGCAGGTACGTCCGACGCCGCAGATCCTGAGCCTGCGAATGCAGGCTGCGACGCGGCAAGCCCTGTCTCGGCCGGAGCGGCAGAAAACCTGACGGAGGGTCTTGACAGGCCGGGGGGTTCCGGTTAGGCTGCTAGTTGAGAAGAAGGGCATTTCCTTCAAGGTGTGCTGAAGAAGAGCAGGTTTGTGTCAGTTGTTCGCCGGCCTCCGACGACGACGCCGGCCACAGGTAAGTTGATGGGATTTGTAACCAGGAGCCCGGGCCAACGGCGTGTGGGCTGTGTGTGCGCGCCCGCGGGCCCGGGGACACGTTGAACTCAGGAAAGGACGGGACCATGAGGCACAAGGCATTCACGACGGCAGTCATCGGCGCGCTGGTTGTGGCGGCGGCCACGTGCGGCAGCCTGGCCGGCACGGTGAACTGGACCGGCGGCGGCGACGGCACGAGCTGGGGAGACCCCAATAACTGGGACGCCGGCGTGCCCGGTGCGGGCGACGACGCGATCCTCGAGCCCGGCAGCGACCTGACGCTGAGCCTCGGCTCCAATCGCACCATCAACAGCATCGACCTGCGCTTCAACAAGAACATCACCGTCGACACCGCCGGCGAGAAGCTCACCGTCTCCAGCGGCACCGTGCAGGCGACGGAGGCGGGCTGGAACCGCACCTGCAACTTCAACGCGGAGCTGGACCTCGGCGCGGCGGGCGGGCTGTTCAACGCCTCCAACCGCGGCAGCTTCAACTTCAACAACTCCATCACGGCCGGCGCCAACTCGGTCACGGTCCAGGAAGGCAAGATCTACTTCGGCGCGGCCAACACCTACAGCGGCGGCACCGTCGTCGAGGACGGCGCGATCCTGATCGCCGACGTGGCGGGCTCCCTCGGCAGCGAGGGCGCCACCGTGGACGCCGGCGGCGTGCTGATCATGAAGGCGGCGGGCGCCCTGGCGGCCGGCAAGAAGGTCGCCGTCCACGGCGTGCTGGCCGTCCCGTCGGCCGACCCGGGCACGGCGGGCGACGACATCCTGACGGCCGATTCCTCGGGCACCGTCGGCGTGAGCGTCAACTGCACCGTCACCGACATGATGACGCTCGGCAACGGGAACATGACGCTGGCCGCCGGGGACGGGGCCAACGTGGACCTGACCAGCGCGTCGCTGGCCCCCGGCGCCCACGGCGTCTGGCGGCTCGGTGGCGCCGACGGCACGCTCCGGATCATCCACGAGGACGTCCTCACCGGGCCGTACCACCTCGTCATCGCCGGGCAGACCGGCTCGGTCTTCCAGGCCGACCCCATCGTCGAGATCCAGGAGGCCCAGGACTATACGGGCAAGACGATCGTCGCCGAGGGCAAGCTGAGCCTGACGAAGGATGCCGTTCTGGCGGGCAGCGGCACCAGCCAGGTCGTCATCTGCAACGGCGGCCAGCTCCAGAGCTACGGCGCTACCGGCGGCATCGCGCGGCTGGGGACGGTGGACGTGGTGCTCGACGGCGGGGAGCTTCAGCACTACACGCAGGGCGGCCCGAAGGACCAGACCGTCGGCGACGTGATCGTGGGCGGCGGCAGCAGCGAGCTGACGTTCGACGGCTCGGGCACCGGCGCGCTGACGATGGACGAGCTGAAGCGCGACGCCACGCTCCGCGGCACGCTGGGCGTGCCCGACACCACGGGCAGCAAGAAGATTTACGCGAACTCGGCCCCGGCGCTGGTGGGCGCCGGCGGGGCTGCCGGGACCAAGACCCGCAGCATCATTCCCTACGCCCTGCTGGGCGACAGCGACATGATGACGTACGACGGCACGCTCGGCTTCGTCGCGCTGTCGGACGGCGCCGGCGAGTACCAAGGCGATGTCAACAGTGCCGTCAGCGGCGAGAACGTCAAGATGACGGGGCTGAGCGGCACGCTGAACATCACCGGCGACCGGACGATGAACGCCCTCATCCTCGACAACAGCGGAACCAGCGGCCTCGACGTGGAGTCCGATTCCGCCACCGTGAGGACGCTCACCGTCGAGAGCGGGCTCTTCCGGGCCGAGAAGACTTCCGTCCAGGACACCGTGACACTCGCCTTCGGCGGCGCCGAGGCCGTCATCTATGTCGGCGGCAGCCGCGCGGCGACGATCTACGGCGGGCTCACCGGCACGAACGGCCTGACGAAGTGGGGCGCCGGGTCGCTGGAGCTTCGCAACGGCGCCCTCAATACGCTGACCGGGCAGTACACGGTCAACGAGGGCCAGTTGTGGACGTCGCGCTACGAGGAGAACAGCATCCCCGACAGCGTGGTGGTCCGGGTGGCGGAGGGCGCAGAATACGGCGTCAACTTCGCCTCGGATGAGACGATTGCCGGCATCGCCGGCAACGGAACGTTCTCCGCCAGCGGCGGGCGGACGGACGGGTACCTGTGGGTCGGCGCCACGGAAGCGGCCGTGGTCGGCGGCATCTTCATCAGCGGCGGCAGCGTGGCCCCGGGCGACTTCCTGCCCGGGCAGATGACGCTCCAGACCGGCGGCGCCGACAAGCTCGAGATGCGCTCCGGCGACCTGTTCATCGACATCCTGCACCAGGACTGCTACGACAGCCTGGACGTCTTCGGCGACGTGTTCCTGCACGACCTGATGAACCTGGACATCACGCTGCTCGACGGCTTCGTGCCCGACCCGGGCGACGTGTTCGACATCATCCGCGTGCATTCGGCGCTCTACAACGAGGACGACCCGGGCATCCTGTTCGGGCAGGTCACCCAGGGCGGCCAGCCCACCGGGGACTGGCTGGTCGAGATGGACGAGGACGTGCTCATGCTCGTCTACAACCCGCAGGCGGCCCCGATCATTCCCGAGCCGGCGACGATGCTGGCTGTGATCGCGGGCGCGGGCGCGATCGGCGGCTACATCCGGCGCAGGCGCCGCGCGTAAGCGAGGCGGCGAAGCAGACGCAATCCGGCGGGCGGGTCGCAGCGGCGGCCCGCCCGCTTGCTTGCGCGGGCGAACCCCGCCCGGGCGTTTCGCTTGGCGCCGGCGGCGGGCCGGCCGATACAATGACTGTGATGCGTTCCGCCCTGTCGATCATCGCCCCCGCCCTGCTGCTTGCCTCCGCCCTGCTCGCCGCCGCGCCCGATGAGGTGCTGGTGGTCTACAACCGCGACTGGACGGAGGACCTGCCCGGCACGGCGGCGGGGCAGGACTCCGAGGAGATCGCCCGCTACTACGTCCGGCGCCACACGGAGGCGACCACCGGGCGCAAGCCGTACCTGCTCGGCCTGAGCTGCCGCCAGGCCGGCGACGAGGAGGCTCCGGCAACGAGCCCGCTGAACGGCGAGCGGCTCGAGGAGCCGCAGGGGGACAACTACTTCGGCGTGGTCTACAACGGCAAGGGCGGCCTGCCCGGCGGCCTGCGGCGGCGACAGCAGCACTACCTGCTGTCGAACCGCATCGAGTGCCGCCTCTCGTCGGGCGAGTTCGACCTGGGGTCGGTCCGGCTGACCCTCCGCCCCGCCGCGGAAGACTCGGCGGAGACGACGGCCTACGCGGCCGGCGGCACGGCGGCCGACAACCACCTCGCCGTCGTCCGCGACACCCCCTCCGGCGGGACCGTCACCCGGACGATCGCCGTGGACGCGGTGAAGGCCGGCCTCCGCGGCGACCTGAACGTCACGCTCGCCGCCACCAACCGCGAGGGGCGGAAGGTGTCGGAGAGCGTGCGCTGCTTCGACCCGGCCGACTTCGCGTTCTCTCGCGTGGGCCCCGACGGCCGGCGGGACGACCAGGCCTATCTCGACGCCATCGAGCACCCGATCAAGCTGTTCCTGCACGACCCGAACAACGGCCCCGACGGCCGGCCGCTCAAGGACCGCATCCTCTACATCGTGCTCTGCTACGGCCTGCCGCGGCGGGTGATGCGGCTGTACGGCATCGCGCAGACGGCCGTAGCGGGGTCCCTCGCCGACGCGGGCAACCTGGTGGACCTCGGGCAGCGGCTGGAGACGGCGTACTACGACTTCGAGGCGGTCCGCCCGCCGCGGGTGGTGCCGGTCCGCCTGACGCAGCCGGTGGGGCACTTCCAGGCGTGGGTGCCGATGTCGAACTACGCCGCGCCGTTCGGGGGGCGCGGGGCGAACCCCTACATGCTGCCGGAGGCGTGGCGCGGCTACGGCGCGGGCGAGGAGTTCAAGCTGCCCTGGAAGGCCCCGCCGCACTTCACCGCCGAGCGCCGCCGGGAGCATCCGAAGCAGTTCATGTTCCTCTGCTCGCGGATCGACGCCTTTCATCCCGACCACGCCAGGCACCTCATCGACGCCGCCGAGTACGCCCAGGCCTACCTCACCGACCAGATCGGCGGAAAGCCCCGGGCCAAGTGGGACGGCGAGGTCGCCGTGCTGACGGCCGACTTCGCGTACGGCGCGGGGGAGCTCCGGCAGCTCGGGCTGCCGGGCACCGGCGAGGCCGGAAAGCTGGCGTACTACTTCGGACGCCGAGAGGGCGGCGGATACCTGCCGGGCGCCGTCGACTGGTACGTCATCTCCGCCAACACCTGCCGGCACCCCTACAGCCAGGTCCGCCGGATGCTCCGCGACCAGGTGACGGCGACGGCCGGCTCCGCGGCGCCCCACGGCGGCGGCGGATGCGCCCACAACACCACGCACGGCTGGTGGGACGGACGCCTGTTCTACCACTGCCTGTTCCGCGGCAGTGGGACGGACGCCTGTTCTACCACTGCCTGTTCCGCGGCTACGACCTCGGCGAGGCGTGGATGATGTCGCGCTTCTACGTCCACTGGGTCACCTCGCTGTTCGGCGATCCGCTCTACCGCCCGGACCTGCGAAAGACGCGCCTCGACGAGACGCCCCCGCGCGTCGCCAAGGCCGAGGACGTGGCCGTCACGCTCTCCCACGCGGCCGGCGAGCCGTATGCCACCGTGCGGGCCACGCTCGAGGAGACGCCCGGCGATCCGGAGCTGGTGCTGGCGGCCGTGGAATACTGGAAGGCCGGCGAGAAGGGCTCGTTGAAGAAGGCGGTCAACAGGTGGTACGCCCGCCGTCCGGCCGTCATTCTGCCCGCCCTCGAGCCGGGCACCGGGTACGCCTTCCGCCTGGTGCTGACGGACCCGTACGGCAACACGTTCGACAGCGCCGCGGCGCTCGGGGAGCTGACGTTCCGCACCGGGCCCGCCCCCCCACCGCGGGCCGAGCCCGTCCGCATTAACCAGCGGCGCAGGTTCTGGATCGGCGGACCCACGCGGAAGGACCGCATCAACAACGACGCCGGCGAGATCGACTTCATCTACGAGCCCGGCACCGGGGCGATCGCGCACGTCATCCACTGCGGCGGCCTGTGGCTGAGCCGGCCGGGCGGGGGGAAGCTGCGCCTCGAGGCCGGCGGCGGCTACGTCCAGGTCCGCTGCGACTTCCAGCCCGGACGCCCCTACCGGCTCATCCTCCGCTACCGCAGCCGCCCGGTGACGCGCGAGCTGTGGCTGGTGGCGGCCGACGGCCGGCGATTCTGCCTCGGGGCCGACAACCGCACGCCCTGGGCGCCGATGAGCCTCGACCGCTACGTGTACTTCGCCGGATCGGACTCGCACGGCTACGTGCGCGAGGCGACGATGTGGCCGGACTGCCCGGTGGGTTCTGCGGCGAGCACGGCCGACGATGCCGTCTTCGACCTGTCGGCACTCGAAGCCGCCGACAAAGCGGCCAAGGCGGCCGAGAAGCCCTGAAGGAGCCGCCCCGCTCCCGCGACCGCGCGGCGAAAACCCACATTGACGCTCTCGCCATCGCGCGCGATAATACATGTCAGTCCAGAAAGCGACTGCATTTCATCTGTCCGGGCAGAGGAGTTGAGGCAGCGGGTCGGTGGCAGTTTCGGAACATCTCGCGGGCGGGTTCGTTGACCGCGCGCACCTGAGGAATGGCGCCGGACGAGAGGTGGTGAAGCCCATGCGCGCCGGGACTCATGAGCTGGGCGCGCCTGGGCGTTGTGCGTGCGTGCCGGCCGCGATGCTGTTGGCACTGCTCTCGCTACCGACCCACCTTTGCGCCTTCGAGCCGCTGCCGCTGCCCGAGGGATACGTGAACGCCCACGCCGAGGCCGTCTCGCCGGACGGCACGGCCGTCGTCGGGGGGGTCGAGAACAGCGCCGGCGACTACCGGGCCGTGCTGTGGGTGGACGGGACCGTGACCGTCATCGAACCGCCGGGGCCGCAGCCGGACGGGTGGAGCTTCAGTGCGGCCTACGGGGTGTCTGACGCCCCGTACGTCGTCGTCGGCAGCGCGACCTCTTCGGCTGGCGACCAGGCCTTTCGCTGGACCGACGCCGACGGCATGCAGTTTCTCCCCACCGCCGGCGGCGGAGCCGCTCCTGAGGAAAGCAGGGCCACCGCCGTGTCCAAAGACGGCAGCGTGGTGACCGGCTTCCTTTTCACCGGCGGGCAGGACGGGCTCCGCGGGTTCCGGTGGGACGCCCCCTCGGGGACCCTGGCGACGCTTCCGCCCGTGGAGCCCTGGCCGGATGACCTGGGGAGTTTCTCCTGGCCGCTCGACTGCTCCGCAGACGGCAACACCATCGTCGGGTGGTCCTCCTCCCTTCGGCACGCCGGCGGACTCCCCGACGCCTGCCGGTGGCGGCTCGATCCCAACACGGGGGCAGTGACCACGGAGCGCCTGGCTCCTCAGAGCGGCACCCAATGGCCGAACGGCATCGCGACGGGCGTCCGCCCGGACGGCGAGGAGGCGGTCGGCTGCGCTACCGACGCGAACGGCTACCCGAGCGCGGTGCTTTGGTGGGAGGCCGGCGCGATAGACGCCCTCGGCAGCGCCCCGGACAGCGCCAGCGCCGCCCAGGCGATCTCCGGCGACCGGGAGTTTGCCGTCGGCAGCAGCGACTTCCAGTCCGGCAGCAGTCGCCCCACGCTGTGGCATGCCGGGGAGCTGACAACGCCGCGTTTCGACCTCCAGGAGGTACTCGAAAACGATTACGGCTACGACCTGTCCGGATGGACACTGACCTCGGCGGATGACATCTCGTGCGACGGCACGACCGTGGTCGGCTCGGGCGTGGATGCCAACGGCGTCCGTCGGGCCTGGCGCGCCCGCCTCGTGGACGTCTACGCCGAAAGTGTCGATGGCTCACCCATCCCCGACGTTGACAAGCCGACACGACCGCCCGGCTCGCCAGCAGACGAATCCTGCTGGCAGGCGACGGCGGCCTGCATGCTCGCAGCCGCCGGTTGGGGCAAAGCCGGCAACACGCCCCAGCAGAATGCCGTGGAGATCTACACCCGGTTAACGGCCGCCCTTGGCTGGGGCTCGTCGGGAAAGATCCAGGACGCTCTGGTGTGGTGGCTCGTGCAGTACGGGCGCAACCCCGACCAGGGGGATTACTACAATTCGACGAACGATCACCTGGACATCACCTGCATCGAGCCGATCACCGGGACCGGCGGGGGCCTCAGCCCCGGCACCTACGAGTTCCTCTTGGACGAGTTGGAGCGGGGCCACTTCGTCGGGGTCGGCATCTCTCATCCCCAGGGCACAAAGGCCCATGCGATGGTGCTCAGCGGCGGGAATCGTCCGGCAAACCCCGATCCGGTCTCCTACTGGACGGACAGCGATGAAGACGCGTACTGCACCGACGCAGACGCCCTCCGAAACACCTTTCCGGGAGGCACAAGGTGGCGCGTCGATGTCGGAATCCCGTGGCCGGCAAACGGATACGCCATCCTCGGCCGGAGCGGGTTCCTGCGTTGCCCCGCGGGCCTCGCGGAGTACTACGACGTGGCCAACTACCTCCCGCCGAACGGGCTCGTCACGCGTCAGCGGGTGGCCGGCGCGATGGGCGCCGAGTTCGACGCACCCGTCTGGGTCGGCGACGACCTCCTGATCGGATTGGACGGGGCCGGGGGGGCCGGGTGGCACGAAGTCTGCCTGGTCATCGACTACATGGATCGCGGGCACGCCGCCTTCGATCCCGGCATCCTGCTCGACCCGGGCGACGGGCAGCCGCTGCCCCCCACCGGCGTCGGCTACTCGCTCGACCTCGGGCAGGTGCTCTACAAGTGGAACCTGGCCTTCATCCCGACCGGCGAAACGCTGCTGTTCCCTGATGCGTCGTATCGGGACCTCGATGGCGACTTGCTGACCTGGGAGCTGGCACTGCGGTCGATGCCGCAGCAGCACCCGCCGCAGAAGGTCCTCATTGAGGAGGCGTTCGCGCCGGGCCAGGACGTTGAGGCGGATTGCGGCTTCTGCGTGAGCGCGCAGGCGAGCGGCACGGCGGCCATCGTCACGGACCCCCTCGACCCCTCGAACGCCGTCCTCAGTCTGAGCGACGGCATCGGGGCGCCGGTGTCCGTCAGCATGGACATCGACGTGCTCTACGACCTCAATGTGAGCTTCGACTACCGCTTCCTTACGGAAGGCAAGTTGCACCTGCTGCTGGACGACAGCGTGCTGGACATCGTGCTGTCGCCGCTGCCGGGGGCAGGCTTCGACACGTGGGCATCGTATGCGGGAAGCTTTCCGACCACGCCGGGGACGCGCACCTTTGAACTGCGGCTCAGCGCACTGGACGACCCGGAGATACACATCGACAATCTGCGCGTGACGACGACGATCCCGGAGCCCGTCTCGGCACTGGCCGTGATGCTGGGCGCGGGCGCGCTCGGCGGGTATCTCCGCCGGCGCAGGGCCGGGTGCTGAGATAGACAACACAGAGCGCGGCGGGCGCCGCGCGTCCGCCGTCTGAGGCACGGGCGGGTCGCCCCGGTTCGAAAGGAGCCGGGCACGGCCCGCCTGGCTTTTCCCCACGCCACGGCGGGCCCCGCGCGCAGAAAAAACTCCTGCGCCGTTTTGCCCCTCCCCAAACGAATCCTATGTTCCCCTCGGATGTGCCAGCGTGGCCATCGAGGGCAGCGTGGGCTCCCCAAGCCGGCGCGGCCGACCTGCGGCGCCACAGGTCCGCCGACGTCTGCGAGGGGAGATTGATTGCTGGGACCCGCGCCAAGCCCTTGAACCCCGGCCGCGGGAGGACGGGGGGATAACAGAGAACGTTCGGGAGGTCTCACAGGAAGATCAGGAGGGATGGACGATGTCTACGATCAGGCTCAATGGGGTTCGTATCGGGGTGTCTCTGGTTGCCGGGTTGGCCGTATCGCTTCTTGCCGCTTCCTCGGCCAGCGCTCTCAGTGTGAACGGCTCAGGCGTCGTCACGGACTGGGGGGTATCGCCGTTCCCTCAGACCGGCACGACCGTGGG